>JALZWI010000001.1 GCA_023299895.1 Arenicella sp.
CATCGGTTGATGTTATTACTGGCTTATTGAAAGCGAATATTCCAACTCGGGTTGCGTTTCAGGTTTCATCGAAAGTCGATTCACGCACCATTATTGACCAAATGGGCGCTGAAATGTTGTTGGGCCATGGTGATATGTTGTATTTGCCACCAGGCACTAGTTTACCTGAACGAGTGCACGGTAGCTTTGTATCAGATAAAGAAGTGCACGAAGTCGTTAGTAGCTTAAAAGGCGAGGCTGAACCTGATTATGATGAATCAATTTTAAGTGCGCCAAAAGAAGTGAATGAAGCCTTACCGTCCGCTTTTCGAGATGACAGCAACAGTGATCCTGAAAGCGACCCACTTTATGACGAGGCGGTTGAGTTTGTAACGCGTACTCGTAAAGCGTCTATATCATCGGTACAACGCCAATTGCGCGTAGGCTATAACCGCGCCGCTCGTATGGTAGAAACCATGGAAATGGCCGGAGTGATTACCGCCGCCGAAGATAATGGCCGACGTGAAGTGCTTGCGCCACCACCAATCGAGGATTGAATATGTTGAGACAATTATTGCGTCATGGTTTACTGGTAATCCTGTTGACAACGACAAACCATAGTCACGCTTCAGAACAATTATTGAATCGTTTTTTTCAACAAGTCGACTCTATGCAAGCAAGCTTTGAGCAGCAAGTGGTTGATGAATCTGGTATGACCTTAGAGCAATCAAGCGGCATATTCTATTTATCACGCCCAGGCAAGTTTAGGTGGAACTATAATGACCCATACTCTGATTCAAATGCGCTTGGTCAACAGATTATTGCTGATGGTGAGTCTATTTATATGTACGATCCTGATCTGGAACAAGTGACTCAACGTAGTATGCGTGACGCATTGTCTCAAGTCCCAAGTTTGCTTTTAGTGCAATCTGGTGGACAAATAAAAAATCATTTTGATATATCTGACTTTGGAGTGACGGATGGTTTGAGTTGGGTTTCGTTAAAACCCAAAGCCGAAGACGCCAGTTACCAGCAGCTGATGATTGGGTTTTCGGGCAATGAATTACGCAGTATCGTTTTATTGGATGGTCTTGGGAATGAAACTCGTTTGAAATTATTGCGCGTTGAGAATAACGCTAACTTATCATCTAGGTTGTTTGATTTCGATGCGCCTGACGGTGTTGATGTTTTGGTTCAATAAGGTAAAAATTAGTGTTCTATCTTGGCATAGTATTAGCGGGCGGTAGCGGGGCGCTATTACGCTATTTGCTTGGTCGTGTAACTATTGCTATGAACTGGACTGCTTTGCCGTTTGGCACATTGCTGGTGAATATACTTGGCTCATTTTTGATTGGTTATTTGTCTTGGGCACTGGTCCATCGTTGGCAATTATCAAATGAACTTCAAGTGATTTTGTTGACAGGTTTTTTAGGTGGCTTTACGACTTTTTCTGCATTTTCGTTAGAAGTAGTTGGATTGTTTGAGAGCGGTTTTATTGCCCGCGGTCTAATTTATATTACGCTCTCTGTTTTGCTATCAGTTTTAATGTGTTTGTTTGGCATTTATTTGGCTAGGCAAGCATGAATTCTATAATTTAGACGGTTTTTCAAAAATGTTAGATCCACACTTATTGCGTAGTGATACACAGTCTATTGCTGATCGTTTAGCGATTAAAGGCTTCACCTTGGATGTTGATGCTTTTCATTTGCTTGAAGCGCAACGCAAGCAATTACAAGTTGAAGTTGAAGACTTGCAGGCAAAACGTAATAGTCGATCTAAATTAATTGGCAAGACCAAAGCCCAAGGTGGTGATGTTGACGCTTTAATGCAAGAAGTTGCCTCATTTGCTGATCAGTTGAAAGCATCACAGCAGAAGCTTGAACAAGTTCAAATAGAATTGTTAGGAATAACCCAAGGCATTCCAAATATTCCGCATGAGTCTGTGCCTGCTGGAGCGAGTGAAGATGACAATCAAGAGCTTAGTCGTTGGGGCGAGCCTAAAGAGTTTGATTTTGAAGTAAAAGATCATGTCGATGTGGGCGAAGCGATTGGTGGGCTAGATTTTGAAACGGCTACTAAAATAACCGGTTCTCGCTTTGTGGTAATGAAAGGCGCGATTGCTCAAATGCATCGAGCATTGACTCAATTCATGTTGAACACACATACACAAGAGCATGGTTACGAGGAAGTTTACGTGCCTTATTTAGTCAATAAATCAAGTTTGTTAGGCACTGGCCAGTTGCCTAAGTTTGAAGACGATCAGTTCAAGACGCAATCAGAAGATGGCTTGTATCTGATTCCGACGGCCGAAGTGCCCGTTACTAATATCGTGCGCGATGCTATTTTAAGTAGTGGGGAGCTACCATTAAAGATGGTCGCGCATACCCCCTGTTTTCGTCGCGAGGCTGGCAGTTATGGTCGAGACACCCGCGGGATGATTCGCCAACATCAATTTGAAAAAATAGAGTTGGTCCAGATAGTAAAACCTCAGGACTCTTATCAAGCTTTAGAGGACTTAACCTTACATGCTGAAACAATTTTACAACGCCTGGAGCTACCTTATAGAAAGGTAGTGTTATGCGGCGGCGATTTAGGATTTTCTGCGGCCAAAACAATTGATTTAGAGGTGTGGCTACCAGCGCAAAACACCTATAGAGAAATATCTTCTTGTTCAAACTTTGAGTCGTTTCAAGCCCGCCGAATGCTCGCACGCTACCGTAATCAAGAAAATAAACTTGAGTTGGTGCATACGGTTAATGGTTCAGGTTTGGCGGTAGGGCGAACGTTGGTTGCAATACTAGAGAATTACCAACAAGAAGATGGCCGTGTTACGGTACCAGAAGTATTGCAGTCATATATGGGGGGAAAAGAGTCAATTAATATTAAATAGCATATACTCGATAAAATGGCGATGTACTGACACTTTTCATTACACTTGCATGTTTAACGCCTAAAGTCCTATGGTTGCCGCGATCTCTTTACTCAAAGATAAATAAAATAACAATAAGAACAGTTAATTTAACTCGAATGACTAAAAAAATATTAGTAACTGGCGGTGCCGGATTTTTAGGTTCACATTTATGTGAACGATTATTGAACTCTGATAACGAAGTATTGTGTGTCGATAATTACTACACTGGAAACAAAAAAAATATATTAACGCTGGTTGATAATCCGCGATTTGAACTGATGCGGCATGATGTTACTTTTCCGTTGTATGTAGAGGTTGATGAGATTTATAATTTAGCTTGTCCTGCTTCACCTGTGCATTATCAGTATGATCCTGTACAAACCACCAAAACCAGCGTACATGGGGCTATAAATATGTTGGGCTTAGCCAAAAGAGTTGGTGCAAAAATATTACAAGCATCAACCAGTGAAGTCTACGGCGACCCTGATGTCCACCCTCAACCTGAAGAGTATTGGGGGAGAGTTAACCCTATTGGTATTCGTTCTTGTTACGATGAAGGTAAGCGTTGTGCTGAAACACTGTTCTTTGATTATCACAGACAACATGATGTTGCGATAAAAGTAATGAGGATTTTCAACACCTATGGACCTCGTATGAACCCTGATGATGGGCGTGTTGTCTCAAACTTTATTGTTCAGTCTCTTCGTGGAGAGCCGATCACTATTTATGGTGATGGCAGTCAAACTCGATCATTTTGCTATGTCGATGATTTAATTGATGGGATGATTGGCTTAATGAACTCAAAGTCGGAGGTAACTGGTCCAATTAATATTGGCAACCCAAATGAATTTACTATTCTAGAATTAGCTGAGCTGATTAAATCACTCACTCGCTCTGAATCAGAGATAGTCATGAAAGATTTACCGAGTGACGACCCTCGCCAACGACAACCTGATATTTCTGCGGCTAAAAGAGTTCTTGATTGGCAACCAACCATTCAATTACAACAAGGTTTAGAAAAAACAATTACTTATTTTAGTAAGGTGTTAAGTTCTTAATGCCGACTATTTTTTAAGCTCGATAATATTTAATTAGTGTTGGTTGGTGATGCTATTTCGCAAAGAACTGAAAACGTTATTAAAGAATTAAAAATTGAGGATAATGTTGAGTCATTATAAGTATGTATATAAAGCTGAGCCAGCTAATCTCGTATAAAGTTTAGGTCTGTTTATACTGCCTTCGTATCAAGAAAGGTTATGCATTACAGTCTTAGAAGCAATGAGTTGTGGGGTGCCAGTTATTTCAATTCGGTGTGAGTTCCTGAGCGTTATATTTTTGATGGCGTCAACGGTCAGCTGGTTGGTCATAGTTCAGATACAATTGCTAACATAGTGTTGGATTTATACTTTAACGAGAGATTGCGTATTTGTTACTCTGAAGCTGCTAGAGAAATAGACTTAAAAACATGGGGCTGAGCATTAATCAAGTGCTTTTGATGGTACTGTTATTGCAAGGCTTATTAATCCTGATCGACCTTGGTTTTAGTTGCTTTAATACTGCTGAAAATATTTAATTTTTTTGTTCTTATTCTTGTTT
>JALZWI010000002.1 GCA_023299895.1 Arenicella sp.
TATGTTTTCGGCTGAACCACTTTAAGTCTAACAAAGCACTTTGTGCTTGGATCGCCATTACTTTTATAGCTATGGCCACAGTTCTAACGATAGACCGCTGGCACGGCAGTAAAATATTCAATTTAATTGATAAATCAATCAAAATATATCAATATGAGATTGCGAGTTTTCAGCAAATATCATCAACGCGGGCTCAGCAAAAAATTAACACTACGTTAGACTCTAAATTTGAAAATAATACGACTGTATTTGTTATTGGCGAATCTGTTAATCGAAGCCATATGTCTGCCTATGGATACTTTAAAAAAACAACACCATTTATCGACCAGCGAATTGCAGATGAAAATGTTATTAGGTTTAGCAATGTATTTTCGAATCATACGCATTCTAACCCCACGATCTCATTTTTGCTGACACAAGCGAATCAATATAATAATAAAGCCTGGGTCGAATCTCCTTCAATTTTAAATATTACAAATGAAACCTCAGTTAAATCTACTTGGCTTACCAACCATCGCTTATTAGGAGGTTGGTCAAACTACATAACTGCAATAGCTCAGGATGCAAATACAGTTAAAACAATCAATAACAAAATAGGTCGAGGCAACAGTGCTTTTCAATATGATGGCAGTCTCCTACCTTTATGGCGGGAAGCGATACAAGATCAGCCTAATCAAGCCTCGTTTTTACACTTCTATAATAGTCACATAGATTACTGCAGTCGCTACCCTGACAGTGCCGAAAAATTTAATGACAAAGTCACTAGGGCTTATTTTGGAGAGTGGACAAACAACCGAAAAGTCGATAGTGCTGGCCTCAATTGCTATGACAACAGCATTTTCTATACAGATCAGCTTCTGGAAGAAATAATTCAAGACTTGGACAGCAGGTCAAGACCAAGTGTGCTTGTTTATATTCCAGACCATTCTGATGATGTTCTACAAGCACGCTTCCATAACGCTGTTCTTTATACACATGCAATGACGACAGTTCCTCTATTTATATGGGCTAATGACGAATGGCGTCAACAGCACTCTGACCTTTGGGAAAATTTATTAAACAACAAAGACAAACCATTCACTAACGACCTTATGTTTGATTCTATGTCTGGCTTGCTTGGCATCTCTGCCGAACCGATTAATCCATCATACGATTTTAGTTCAGATCAGTTCAATCCACCTAAGACTCTTAAAACCTTACATGGGCGAAGAACAATTAATGACCCATTAAACTGGCGATATTGGCAAATAATCAACAGCCAAAAACTAATCAATCAAGGATACCAGCTTGGCGCTACCAATGCTGATTCTGTTGCTAAAGCTTCAATAGCCCTTAATATTGGGTTCGAATTATTACAGGTAAATGTGCTTGTTTCAAAGGCCTATGAATTTGAGGTTACTGATGAAAACTTTACCCCAATTGGTATTGATTTAAATAGCTTCTTACAAGATATAGATCATCAAAACCTTAAGACATTATTGGTTACTATCAATAATCAAGAACAGATCAATGATATTAAATTACATGAAGAATTAGATAATATCACTTCAAAATATTCCGTTACGGCTATAATTAATGATCAACAAAATCACTTTTCTAACACACCTAAATTAGCTGATTCACGCTTATTACAACAAGCTCAAATTAAGGAACATGCTAAATCTAATATCTTAATGCTAGACTTAACAACGCAATTCGATAAATTGATTCCAATCATTGAAACACCTAAAACTGACAACTAAAATAATTACATAATTTAAATGAGACTTAATATGAAATTTCAAATCGTTACTAGCATACTCTTTTTCTGTCTTTTTTATTCATCTCCTAATTGGGCAGTGGATGCAAAGTTAATGTCTGCCATTGAATCGGATATTCGAAGCGATGAAGATAAAGCGCGAGACACGAGCAGAAAACCAGCGGAAACTTTGGAATTTTTTGGTGTTCAAGCTGACTCTAAAGTACTGGAACTTATTCCTGGTGGAGGCTGGTATACCAAAATACTGGCGAACTATTTAAAAGATTCAGGCGAGATATCAGTTGCTATCAATGCCACTGCAGAACGGTTAAGCCTAAAAGAAAACAACATGGAGCATGTTAAAATCGTCGGTCAAGACTTTAACATGGTGCCGACTGAACTACATCGTGGAATTCGTGATGTTCAAGGCAGTAGTTTTGGCGAGAACGAATTCGATGTTGTGCTTACCTTTCGAAATATTCATAACATGTCAGAACAAGGTAGAGCGCTGGTCAACAAAGCAGTATTTGACGCACTCAAACCTGGTGGCGTATATGGCGTCATTGATCATACCAAACGTCATATGCAGAGCTTTGATCCAGAGCGCTGGCGTCGTGTAGACCCTGTACTAACGATCAAAGAATTACAAGAAATAGGGTTTGTCTTTGAAGACTACAGCGACATTCATGCTAGGCCGCACGATGAACTTATCCATGACTCAACTCACGAAAGCATTAACCGTGACAGTGATCGATTCACTCTCAAATTTAGAAAACCCCTGTAAAGCAAGAACTTATACAAAGACTCTATAGACGACTAATCTCATCGATTCTTTTATCGATGAGATTGGCTTGCGAGGTTGTTGGTAACTTATCGAAACGGTTACCAAGCCGATAAGCAACGCCTGCCCAAACTGTTGCGATCAATGCACCGATTGCTGCCATTGCCGATAAACCAAAGCTGAGACCTTGGGTTAGACCGGTAAACAACCAGCCTGTTAACATGTCACCGCCGCGGTACACCACAATATCAATTACCGGTTTGGCTTTAAAACGATCTTCTCTGCTCACCTTGGTGTACAACATTTCTCTTCCTGGTCGAGTCACCGCGTAGTTACCCGTTCTACGCATTCCTTGTAAGGCCACCGCAACACTCACCAACGGAAAGATCGAAAGCGTCAACAAACCAAAAATCATCAGTGCCGGCATTAAAGCTAAAGTAATGCCTAAACCAAAACGGCCAATAATCCGAGACGTTGCAAACCACGCCGTGAGTACAGATAATACATTCACACTAAGATCGATGCCCGCCCAAATTTTAAGTCTTGTTTCTTCATCATATATAACCAGTAAGTTCTTAACCTCAAAGTAGACAAACGAACTGATGCTGGTATACAACAAAATAAAAGCAGCAATCGATACTAGATAACGATTATGTAGTAAGGCTTTAAAACCAGATAGCATACTGCCGCCGATCATATCCAGCTCGGTAAGCTCAAGATGATGTTCTTTATCCAGAATGCTACGGCGCTTTTGGTTCTCTAAATAAATAATGATTGGTACAGGGATCAGCAATAAAACGCTGGCGACCAACAACAGATTACCCAAGCCTAAGTGATCAGCAAATAACACGGTGATCGACGGCCCAGTGATAGCACCAAAACTACTGCCCGTAGCAATGAAAGCAAAAAGGCGAGTCGCTTGCTCAGGGTTGAACAAGTCAGACATAAAGCTCCAAAATACCGAGATATGGAATAATGCGAACACCCCCATCCAGACATTGAATGCTTTAGCGATTAACGGGGTTTGCATGTCATTATGCGTTACGAAGTAAAAGCTCAGAAAAATCAGTGCAAATACCGAGTAAAGCGCGGGCACTAAGACTCTAAAATTAACTCTAGAAACGGCAAAACTGTATAACGAAACAGCGACAATGCTCAACAAAAATGTAGCTGTCCAAACGATGCTAAGTTCAGCGTTAGTCCAGTCACTAACGCGTGCATCTCGTATCGGCTTTAGAATGAAATAAGCCGCCATCAAGGTAAACAAAAACACAAAAGACAGCAAAGATGCTGCTAGTTCATTAGATTTTATTTGAACAATTTTACTCACCCATTGAAACAATAGGTGCTGTTTAGAGTCCCTCACAATTGCGTATGACTAGGGTTCTTGCTTGTGTATTGAACGTTCGTAGTTACGACCAAGGAAGACGGCAAGCATTGTCCATAGCGCCATAATCACTGCGCCCACTGCAGCAACCATCGCCAAACCTAAACCGAGACCTGTCGTCAGAAAAGTAAATAGCCAAGCCCACATAACATCACCACCGCGATAAGCAACAATATCGATAACCGGTTTAGCTTTGAAACGGTCTTCTCGACTGACTTGGGTAAACAACATTTCTCGAGCAGGTCGAGTTAAGCCATAGTTACCAGCTCTACTTGCTACCCATACTGCAATTGCGACCAACCAAATTGGCGACATCGCGAGAATTCCCATACCAATTATCATTAAGAACGGCACAATCGCCAATGCTACGGGCATGCCAAGCTTTGGGACTATTCGCCCAGTAACGACAAAAGCAAGCACAAAGGTAATGATATTGACTAGTGCATCGCGGATACCGTAGATAGATGTTCGATCCGCACTGGAGAAATCAGCTAATAAATTTTTCTGAAAAAAGTATGTAAAGGAACCTAGTCCAGTATACAAAATAATAAATACCCCTATTCCTAATAAATAGGGGTTCGTAAAGAATGTTTTAAATCCGCCGATTGGATTGCCACCAATTTTCGTTTTTTCAGTATCAAGCACTAAGTCGGCATTGCCTAAGTCTGTTTGTTTTTGGTTATGTAAGTACAATATGACCGGAATAATGCTGAACAACATAACCGCAGTAACAAGGATCATTAAATTTTCGCCAATCGTTTGCGCTAGTACCGCTGACAAAATGCCACCAACAGTTGCCCCTAAAGTTGCGCCAGCAGCAAACACTGAAAACAAACGAGCCGCCTGCTCCTTATTAAACGTATCTGCCATAAAGCTCCAAAATACAGATACATGAAACAATGCGTAAACACTTATCCATACATAGAAAGACTTGTTAATTAGAACAGCATCACTGGAAGAACCTGCCAATAAATAGAAAGCGATAAAACTAATTGCAAAAAACAAGTAAATACCTGGCACTAATTTTTTGAAATCCATGTTAGAAACTAATAGTCCATAAACAGAGACAATAACTGTGCTGATAAAGAACGTAAAAGTCCATAACCAAGTAACTTCCGCATCACTCCAATCACTTGCCATAGAGTCTCGTATAGGTCGTAATAAGAAGTAACCTGCCATTAGTAGAAATACGAAAAGAAACGAAGCAATCGCTGCTTTTATTTCGTTATCTTGAACATTGGTAGACCGAAGTAAAAAACGGGCAACCGGATTAGTAGCATTGGTATCAGTCATTAGAGGCTTCTCATTATTATTAGATTTGGAGACTTCTCAAAAGTATGAGTATTATTCTAAACCAATTATACTCATGACAAGGTTAATTCCTTCACAGATAGACAGTCCTAGTCTTGATTATCTGACTCCTCAGACTCACCTTGAACTTGTTCTTCATCGTCAAGGTTACGAATTTGATAAACATACGCTCCTAATAAACCCGCAACAAACACCAGAGGCACACCAAAGGTTAGTGTAAACATCCTTGCACCTGGCGCACTGTCACCAACAAAAACACTTATAATAAACAATACGCTTGGCACTGCAACGGCAGTAATCCATTCCCGCGTTAAGGCATAACTCCCAAAGCCAAACAGAAACGCAACTATAAAGAGGATTGCGAATATCAAAATTTAAAGAATATAACGAGCGTAGTCTTCGTTTTCAGCCAACTCATCCAAATGCTCATTAACGTAATCAGCATCAATTTTAATAGCATCACCAGAACGATCACTGGCTTCAAACGAGATTGTTTCCAGTAAGCGTTCCAACATGGTGTGTAAACGCCTTGCACCAATGTTCTCAGTGCTCTCGTTTACTTGCCAAGCCAACTCAGCAACACGACGAACACCATCTTCAGTAAAGCTTAAATTGACTTCTTCAGTACCCATTAAAGCCGCATATTGTTCAGTTAATGAAGCATCGGGCTCGGTTAATATTCTGCAGAAATCATCAACGGTTAAGGCTGACAATTCAACTCGAATAGGCATACGACCTTGTAACTCTGGAATTAAGTCAGATGGTTTTGCGAGCTGGAAGGCACCTGAGCCAATAAATAAAATATGATCGGTTTTGATCATGCCATATTTGGTTGAAATGGTACTGCCTTCAATCAGCGGCAATAAGTCACGCTGCACACCTTCACGTGACACATCAGGACTTTTAGCACCTTCAGAACGGCCGACAATTTTATCAATTTCATCAATAAACACGATGCCAGAATTTTCCAAGCGCTCTATCGCTCTGTGCTTCAAATCATCTTCGTTAATTAACTTAGCCGCTTCTTCTTCGATTAATATTTTAAGCGCTTCTTTAATCGCAACTTTTCGACTTTGTTTTTTTTCACCACCCATATTTTTCATCAAGCCTTGCAGCTGATTAGTGATGTCTTCCATGCCTTGCGGGCCAAAAATTTCAACGCCTGCCTTAGGCGCAATAATCTCGATTTCAATTTCTTTGTCGTCTAATTTGCCTTCGCGTAATTTTTTGCGAAACGATTGGCGTGCCGCTCCACCATTACTCTCATTGTTCGATGGATTAAAGGTTGCATCATCGTCCATAACCGTATCACGAGCAGGCGGTAACAATATATCTAATACACGTTCTTCAGCAGCATCTTCTGCATGCGGGCGCATTTTATTAATCTCAGCTTCACGCTGGCCTTTAATGGCTATATCAGCAAGATCGCGAATAATCGAATCAACTTCACGGCCAACATAACCGACTTCGGTAAATTTGGTTGCTTCTACTTTAAGAAATGGTGCGTCAGCTAAGTTTGCGAGGCGTCGCGCAATCTCAGTTTTACCCACTCCTGTGGGGCCAATCATCAAAATGTTTTTAGGCGTGATTTCTTTACGTAGCTCTTGGTCAGACACTTGCGTTCGGCGCCAACGATTACGTAAAGCAATGGCAACAGCACGTTTTGCATTCGCTTGCCCAATAATATGCTTATCAAGCTCTTGGACAATCTCTCTTGGGGTCATACTACTCATAGATATCAGCTTATCGTCAATTGACTAAACAATTGATAATTCTTCGATTGTAAAATTATGGTTGGTATAGACACAAATATCAGCTGCCACGTTCAGTGACTTTTCAACAATGTCTCGTGCGCTCATTTCAGTATTATTGACTAAAGCACGTGCAGCGGATTCAGCAAAAGCGCCACCTGAACCAATTGCCATAACACCACCTTCAGGTTCAATAACGTCACCGTTACCAGAAATAATATAGGAAGCTTCTTTATCTGCGACACACAATAAAGCCTCTAATTTACGCAGCATTCGGTCAGTCCGCCATTCTTTGGCTAGCTCAACAGCGGCTTTAGTCAAGATACCTTGATGTTTGGCTAATTTAGCATCAAAGAGCTCGAACAGTGTGAACGCATCCGCGGTACTGCCAGCAAAGCCGGCAATCACTTCGCCTTTATAGAGTCGACGGACTTTACGTGCATTACCTTTCATTATGGTATTGCCAAGAGATACTTGGCCGTCACCGCCGATGACAACCTGATTACCTCGACGTACTGATAAAATAGTTGTTCCTCTAAACTCAGGCATATTATTTAATGATTTTTAAGTGTGATTTACTGCCTTTTTTGGCAGGTGCTTTGGGTTCAATTTTTACTTTATCCTTGCGTATTACTTCACTTAAGCCTGGTCCACTATCGTCGTCATTACCAGTTTCTTCAAAGAAGATACCTTGCGAGTTTTCTCGCGCAAAAATCGCTAAAATTGAATCCATAGGCAAAAATATGTCCTGTTCAATTCCATTAAAGCGTGCTGAGAAGTTGAGACACTCATTATCCATTACGTGTAATTTAATAGCATTCAAACCGATATTTAACACAATTTGCCCATCAATAATATGATCAAGCGGTACTTCAACACCGCTTACATCAACATTTACTAATACTTGCGGAGTAAAGCCATTATCATTTGCCCATTCAAAAATCGCCCGTAGCAAATACGGCTTGGTTGACGTTATTGAAGTGCTATTCATTGTTAAGAGAATTTTTTTGAAAACTTACAAAGCTATTTTGAACGTTCCAAGACTTGGCTAAATCAAAAGCCTCTAAGATCCTGCTCGGTATCACTTAAGCTGGCTTGGAAAGCGTCCCTTTCAAATAGGCGCTCAGAGTAATCAACCACCACTTGTGCTTGCTTAGGCAACACAATATTAAGCGTTGGTAAACGCCATAATAATGGCGCAAGAATTACATCAACCAAAGAGTAATCTTCGCCCATAGAATATGTTTGCTCAACGAATAATGGCGAAATCGCAATCAAACCATCGCGTAACACTTTATGTGCTTCTTTATCTTTTTTGTTTTCTTGCAAGGCTGCAATAGAACCAAACCAATCACGCTTCAAACGCATAATCATCAAACGCTGCTTTGCACGTGAAACAGGATCTACCGGCATTAATGGCGGATGAGGAAAACGCTCATCAAGGTATTCATTAATAATAAGAGCATCGTAGAGAATCAAATCGCGATCTACCAAGGTTGGTGTTTCGTAATAAGGGTTAAACTCTTCGAGTTCCTGGCAGGTATCAGTTGGGTCTGTATATACGACTTCACATTCGATATCTTTTTCATGCATCACAATTCGACATGCATGACTCAATACACAATCAGTGCCTGAGTAAAGAGTAATAACAGAACGTCTTGTAGCGAGTGTGTTCATATAAATTTCCTATTTATGGTCTTTGCCAAAAAGCTGTT
>JALZWI010000003.1 GCA_023299895.1 Arenicella sp.
GTATTTTTCATCAACATGGCAACGGTCATTGGCCCTACACCGCCCGGTACAGGCGTGATAGCACCAGCGACTTCTTTGACGTCATCAAAATTGACGTCGCCGACAAGGCGGTAGCCACGTGAGTGCTCTAGGTCGTCGACGCGATTAATGCCCACATCAATAACTGTGGCACCCGGTTTAACCATGCCGTGGGTAACGAACTCTGGGACACCGATAGCAGCAATTAAGATATCCGCTTGACGTGTGAAATTAGCCAAATGGTCAGTGCCACTATGACAGCAAGTAACAGTACAATTGGCTTTTGCCCCTTTTTGCACCAAAATACTCATCAACGGTTTGCCGACAATATTGCTTCGGCCAATAATGACGGCATGCTTGCCAGACATCTCGATGCCACTGCGGGTGATGAGTTCAGGAATACCAGACGGTGTGCAAGGCGCTAGGCAATCTATGCCGATGCTTAATTTTCCAACGTTTTCTGGGTGAAAACCATCTACATCATTCTGCGGATCAATGCGTTCGATAACGCGCTCTTCGTTCATATGGCGCGGTAGTGGTAGTTGCACTAATATGCCGTGCACTGAGACATCTTGGTTGAGTTTGTCGATCTCATCTAATAAATCTTGTTCTGATATATCACTTTCTAGTTCGACCTTAATCGATTTAATGCCGGTCTCTTCACAAGCCCTGACTTTACTGCCAACATAAGCTTTGGATGCTGGGTTGCTGCCAACTAATATCACAGCCAAACAGGGGTGCACGTCTCGTTTTTTAAGTTGACTAACTTCAATCGCGACTTCTGAACGAATCTCCGCGGCGATGGCTTTGCCATCAATAATTTTTGCGGTTTTATCTTTTTTACTCATTTTTTACTTAATCAAGGTCTTCTGAAGTTTCTTTATTAAGATCATTTTGCTCCATTTTGCGCGCAAAAAATAGGCCTAATTCAAACAATAAGTAAACGGGTATGGCTAAAAATAGTTGCGAAAAAATATCGGGTGGTGTCATCAACATACCCACAACAAAAGCACCTAACAAAATATAGGGGCGTTGTTTGGCCATGTTATCAGTCGATACAATGCCCATTCGTGCTAATAACACTGTTGCGATGGGTACTTCAAAGGCAAAGCCAAAAGCAAAAAATAATTTCAACGCAAAACTCATATAGGAGCTGATGTCGGTCATTACCGCAACGCCTTCAGGTGCCATGCCAACAAAAAAGGCAAAAATTATTGGGAACACCACATAATAAGCAAACATGATGCCGCAATAAAACAACACGGTACTGGACACGATCAATGGTAATACTAGTCGCTTTTCGGTGCTGTAGAGCCCAGGCGCGACAAAGGCCCAAATTTGATATAGAACCATTGGAATTGCCACCGCAAAAGCCACCGCAAATGCAAACTTGAACGGAATAAAAAATGGCCCGTGTGGTTCGGTTGAGATCATTGTGCCGCCTTGTGGCAGACTGGTAAGGAGTGGCTTGGCGAACCATTCATATAATTCAGACGCGAATGGCACTAAACAAAAGAACACCACTAGGATTGTGCCGGCAGCCCACAGTAAACGGTTTCGCAGCTCGACTAAATGCGAAATAAAACTCTCACCATGCTGTTGGGCGGTTGGTTCTTGTTGGTCGTTTAGGGCCGTTTCAGCACTAATGGTTTTCTCATCGCTCATGCTGTTTTATTGCTCATGCTGTTTTATTGCTCATGGCTGCTTTATTGCTCATGGCTGCTTTATTGCTCATGGCTGCTTTTTTGCTCATGGCTGTTGCTCAGTTTTTTTACTGACTGCTTTCTTAGTTGCCTTTTTAGAGACTTTTTTGGCTGCTTTTTTAGTTGTCTTCTTGCTTACCTTTTTCTTTGTTTTTTTGTTTGCTGTTTTATTTGCCGCTACTTTCTTTTTGTTGGCTTTTTTCTTAGTGATTTTTTTGCTAGCGTCTTTCTCAGACGTTACTTGCTTAACACTGGCCGTAGCGCTGGCTATCGGCAGCATTTCACCTTCTGGACCTATTACGTCTTCTGATCCGTCAGGATTTTCAATTTTAGTCTCATGCGAGTCGGCCAGGTCTCGGCCTAATTGTTTCATATCATTTTTAAAGTTGCTGACTTCTCTTTTCGCTTCTTTGAGCCCTTCAAATGGGTCGCCGCCGAGTTCATTACGCATTTCACTACGAATACGAAACATTCCTTGACGCGCTTTGCGCACAAAAAAAGCAGCTTGTTTAGCAACTTCAGGCAAGCGCTCTGGACCAAGCACTAGCAGTAGCACAACTGCGATTACCAGCAGTTCCCAAAAACCAATATCAAACACGATTGCGTTTTAAATGTCTGAGTAAACGTTAACTTTTTTGATCGCTTGATGATTCAGCCGGCTCAACATCTTCTTCTGCAACTTCTTCGCCTTCTTTTTCTGTATCTTCAGTAATCGCTTTTTTAAAGCCTTTAACAGCACCACCTAAATCACCACCAATACCGCGTAGCTTTTTGGTGCCAAAAATTAATGCCACTATCACTAAAACAATTAATAACTGCCAAATTGAAATGCCGCCTAAGCCCATGTTTTTATCCTCAATTGTGTATTCGTTTAATTTAAAAAATAGTTATGGCTTGCGCGAAGCCTTTTCTTCTAACCCTGATGTGCCCATACGTCGAGCAAGTTCATCTGTCACCATTGCGGGGTCAAGTACTTGCTGCGCTAGCAACACCAATGTGTGAAACCATAAATCTGCGATTTCATAAATAATTTTTTCAGGATCGCCATCTTTTGCTGCCATCACTGTTTCAGTCGCTTCTTCACCAATCTTTTTTAAGATAGTGTCTAAGCCTTTTTTTGCAAGAGATGCAACATACGACGAATCTCCACCCACATCAAGTCTCTTGACTAATGTCTCATGCAATTGCGTTAACACATCTTGATTACTCATATCTTAGCGCCTATTTAGAAGTATATATTTCAAACGGGTCTTTTATGACTGACTCAACAGTTTGCCATTGTCCATCATTATACACTCGATAAAAGCAACTTTGGCGCCCGGTATGACACGCGATACCGCCTTTTTGTTCAACCGTTAGCAATATGACATCTGCATCGCAATCGAGTCGAACCTCTTTTACTATCTGCTGGTGACCAGACTCTTCGCCTTTACGCCATAGCTTTTTTCGTGAACGTGACCAGTAGACAGCGCGTTTTGTCTCTACTGTTTCTTGCAAAGCGTGCGCATTCATCCAGGCCACCATCAAGGTTTTACCTGTTTCGGCATCTTGGGCAATAGCGGGTACTAGACCTGCGTCATTCCACTTAATTTGTTGTAGCCAGTCAGTCATCGTCAATATATACGGTTTTAAATTCGCACCTCAAGCCCCGCAGCTTGCATCGCTTGCTTGGCTTCTAACACTGTGTATTCGCCAAAATGAAAAATGCTCGCCGCCAATACGGCATCTGCACCCCCTATTTGCACACCTTCGACCAAGTGCTGCAAGTTACCTACACCACCAGACGCAATCACCGGAATAGCCACTGCCTCAGAGACGGCTTGGGTTAACTTCAAATCATACCCCGCTTTGGTGCCATCGCCGTCCATGCTGGTCAATAAAATCTCACCAGCTCCGTAGTCGGCCATTTTTTTAGCCCAGACTATGGCATCGATACCGGTTTCTTTACGGCCGCCGTGGGTGAATATTTCCCAGCGATCGGCATCATCATCGCGATCAAAGAACGACGTCTGTTTGGCATCAATCGCCACAACAATGCATTGCGAACCAAAGTGTCCGGATGCTTCTTTAATAAAGTCTGGGTTAAACACGGCAGTACTATTGATTGAGACTTTATCAGCACCTGCATTCAATAAAGTGCGAATATCTTTTAGCTCGCGAATACCACCACCCACCGTTAATGGAATAAACACTTCGCTTGCGACTTGTTCAACCACATGAATAATCGTATCTCGATTATCAGACGTCGCGGTAATATCTAAAAAGGTGATTTCGTCTGCGCCTTGTTCGTTATATCTTTTAGCCACTTCAACTGGGTCGCCCGCATCGCGGATATCGACAAAGTTGACGCCTTTGACAACGCGGCCGTTATCAACATCAAGGCAAGGAATAATTCGTTTAGCTAAAGGCATTATATATGTGCTAGTTCTATGATTTTGCTACTTCGTGCTCATCAAGATACGCCTGGCCTTTAGCAAAGTCCAAGGTACCTTCATAAATAGCTCGACCAGTAATCACGCCATTGACACCTGAGTCTTCAATTTTTTGTAACGCAATCAAGTCATCCATATTCGTCACACCGCCACTAGCGATGACTGGAATACGAATGGCCTCTGCCAATTTTTTGGTGGCGTCAATATTCACCCCTTGCATCATGCCATCACGGGCAATATCAGTATAAATAATAGCGTGTACGCCATCTTCTTCAAAGTGCTGAGCCAGGTCAATCACATTATGTTTTGATAATTTTGCCCATCCATCAATCGCGACTTTGCCGTCTTTGGCATCTAGACCAACAATGATGTGGCCCGAGTACTGCGTCGCAATTTCACTGACGAACTCTGGCTCATTAACCGCTCTAGTACCGATAATAACGTATTGAACACCGGCATTTAGATAGGCTTCAATCGTTTTTTCATCACGAATGCCACCACCTATTTGAATTGGCACGCTCGGGTGACGTTCGGCTATTTCATGAATCACGTCGGCATTGGCTGGCTTGCCTGCAAATGCGCCATCAAGGTCGACCAAGTGAATTCGCTTAGCGCCAAGCGCTACCCATTTATCCGCCATCTCGACAGGGCTGTCACTGAAAATGGTTGAGTCTTCCATCAGGCCCTGACGTAGACGAACACATTTACCTTCTTTAATATCAATCGCTGGAATTAATAACATGCTACTTTCTCTAAATACTCTTATTTAAGGTTTACTGATATCTAAGCAGCGCCATTCCACTGCGTAAAATTCTTCAGCAATTGTAAGCCATCACGATGACTTTTTTCTGGGTGAAACTGCACTGCGAAAAGGTTTTTTGCACCAACAGCGGCAATAAACTGGTGTCCATAATCTGCCACACCATAGACCATGCCCAAATTGGCATCTTCTGAAGCATTGGCGCAATAACTGTGCACAAAATAAAAATAGGCATCGTCGTCTATCGACTGCCACAGGGGGTGTTCTTGTGTTTGCCCGACTTGGTTCCAGCCCATTTGCGGAATTTTTAATCGTTCATCATTTGTATCCCGGTCTTGATGAAAATGCTTGAAGTGTCTCACTGAACCGTCAAACAAGCCGAGACCAGGCATGCCGCCATCTTCTTCGCAGTGGTCAAAAAGAGCCTGCATGCCAACACAAATACCAAGCAAAGGTTTTTCTTGTATTGCTTGAGTGATGACTGTTTCAAGTTCACGCTCTCGTAGAACTTTAAACCAAGTGCCAATCGCGCCTTGGCCCGGCATGACAATTCTATCAGCATTGTTAATAACGCGACTATCGCTAGTCGCAATCACGTTTGCATCGGGTGCAACCGTCTTTATCGCCTGCTCTACTGAACGGAGATTACCAATACCTAGATCGATGATGGCTATTTGCATGACGCTACAAAGTTTAAAGTTTATAAACTGCCTTTAGTTGATGGAATGACGCCTGCGCTGCGCTCATCGTGCTCAAGCGCCATACGTAGGGCACGGCCAAAAGCTTTAAAAATAGTTTCGGCGATGTGATGAGCATTTTTACCGCGGATATTATCAATGTGCAGTGTCAGGCGCGCATGATTGACGAAACCATGAAAAAACTCATCAAATAAATCGACATCAAACCCACCAATTCGTGCACGTCTATAATCAACGCTGTGCATTACGGTTGGGCGGCCAGAAAAATCAATGACTACTCGACTTAAAGCCTCATCTAATGGCACATAAGCATGGCCGTAACGACGAATACCTTTTTTATCACCCAAAGCTTCGGCAAAAGCCTGCCCTAAGGTAATGCCAATATCTTCAGTCGTGTGATGGTCATCAATATGTAGATCGCCTTTGCAGCTGATGTCCATATCGATTAAGCCATGACGGCCGATTTGATCCATCATGTGCTCCAAAAAAGGCACACCGGTATCAAAATTACACGACCCTGAGCCATCAAGGTTTATCTTGACGGATATTTCGGTCTCGCTGGTATTGCGGACTACTTCTGCTGTTCTTTGGATCACTTTGCTTAAAATCTATGTTTAGTGCGATTTGATTGTCAATTTTAGCAAAATTAGGCTCAAGGTTATATAGAAACTAGCATGCATATTGCAGTTGTCTTATTATCAAACAGTCTTATATAAATATGGCTATTATGAAAAATTTACCTGTCATTGGCACTATGCCTAAAAAGTATCGTAGCTTTATTCGTGAAAAAGCGATCAGTTACGCACGCACCCGAATTATTGTCGCTGGTGGCGACCCAGCCAAATTCAACTCAGATGATTTAGAAGTGGTGGTTCGCGAAGAAGAAGATAAGATTAAAAGCAATATCAAACAAAAAGGCATTCTTGTGGTGCTGGCCTTATTAGGCCTTAACCTATTCGGTTAAGCACTTAGCTACTAATCATGTTTAAACAAGTTTTCAGGCTCACCTTTGTTACTTTTATTTGGAAACAATATAAAAGAGTCATTGTCTCTAGTGCTTTATTATTCGCCTACCTTTGGTTTGTCGGTTTTGCCCACTCTGAATATTTAAACTTTGCTACTCAAGAAAAAATACAAAACGTCGGCAAGAGCTTTTTCATTAAATGGGTTGCGCTAATTTTAGGTGTGGCGGCTTATTTGTTATTTCATTATCTCACGCCAAGTCGCAAAAACCTGAAAAAAGATAAAACCAAAGAAGCGATAAAAGTTATGCCTTTGGCGGATGGTGAACCAGATCCTTTTGATGAAATACGCACCAAGGAAAAACTAAGGAGTCGCGCCGAAATTCTTATCGACGGGCATAAATCGAAATAGCCGTTAAGTCTGGAAAGACCATTTTTTGCAAAAAGGTCGATACCGCACGACATAGTCAAAATAAAAAAGGCTGTTTTCCAATAAGTCGGTCGAAATCAATCAGGCATGGGTGATGTGACTAACCGAACAATACTGAAATAGTTCTTATGGTGTGTGTGGTTTAAGCTCTGCCACCCAACTATTTAAGCTAACTTGCGCCAGCAGTTGTTCTGCAGAAATCGAAGGGATTTGATCGATCAAACCAACGCTGTTTGCCAAGTAAGCCACCAATTGGTTCTGATCACGGCCTTCAGCTTGCCATTCAGCAATCGATTTAGCACCGTCCCGTTTGGCCAAACGCTCGCCTTGTGCATCCAACATTAATGGTACATGCCAGTAGTGCGGTGCAGAAAAATCTGGCTGCAATTGCTGCATTAAATAGAGTTGTCGGGCTGTGCTTTCTAATAAATCAGCTCCACGTATTACATCCGTTACACCTTGCTCCATATCGTCAACCACAATCGCTAACTGATATGCAAACAAACCGTCTGCTCGCTTGATCACGAAGTCACCGCATTGCTGTGATAGGTTTTCTTGCTGCGCTGCCAAACAACCATCAGTAAATCCAATCACCGAACCGGCAACCCTAACTCGCGCTGCTGGCTGTTTTTGCTGATGTTTGAGTGCTTGCTCTGCCTGACTAAAATCGCCACAAGTGCCTGGGTACACCATCGAATGACTGTGTGGCGCACTGACTGCTTGTTGGATGTCTTTGCGTGAACAAAAACAGGGGTAAACTAATCCTTGATCGTTCAATTGCTCAAAAGCGTCTTGATAAACACTTGTTCGCTGAGACTGATACAACACCCGACCATCCCAGTCTAGGCCCAACCATTCTAGGTCACGCAATATTTGATCAGCACTGCCATCAACAGTCCTAGGTTTATCCAAATCATCCATGCGCAAATAAAACTGACCATCTTGCAAACGACTGTGCAACCAAGCTAATAAAGCAGTGCGTAGATTGCCCATATGCAGAGGCCCGGTCGGGCTTGGGGCGTATCGGCCTATCGTTTTATCTAATAAAGACATAGTACAAAGAATAACAGAAAGTCTAAATTCGTCTCTTCTAATATAGAATTTCACTGAGTAAATACTCTATTATCCAATTATGAAAGAATACATCCCAGGCAGCGAGATATTCACTATCGATGCGCTCTACCATCAACCAGAGCTAGTTTCGATTCATCTACTACGCTCCCATGATCGAATTGCAGTTATTGATACGGGCACCACTCATTCTGTTACACAGATTCAAACTGCACTCAGCGAATTAGGCTTGAATTTTAGTCACGTTGATTATGTCATCCTCACGCATATTCATTTAGATCATGCTGGTGGCGCGAGCGCTTTGATGGCATCGTGTGAAAATGCGAAACTGATCGTACACCCGAAAGGCGCCAAGCATATGGTGAATCCGCAAAAACTCATTGATGGAACAATTGCAGTTTATGGTAAAGAAGTTTTTGCAAAACTGTATGGCGAAATTTTACCGATTGATGCAGGGCGAATAATCGAGCCTATTGACGGTGAGACCCTTGATTTTTCTGGTCGAGCATTAACCTTTATCGATACGCCAGGTCATGCAAACCACCACCACTGCATTATTGATGCGCAGACCAACAGTGTTTTCACCGGCGATACATTAGGCGTTGCTTATCGCGCTCTAAGGAGTAACGACAAAGCCTTTATCGCGCCGACTACGACACCCGTGCAATTTGACCCAACAGCATTACATGCATCGATTGATAAAGTAATGAGTTATCAACCAGAGTGGTTATACCTAACGCATTACAGTGCCGTTAAACCTTCGGCGCAAAATATTGCCGGCTTGCATGAACAGATAGATGATTTTGTAATGATGACTCAACAATGCTCAGAACAAGCTAATTTTGAAGAGTTATTAACAGAGCAAGTGACAAATTATTTAGTACAACGCTGTCTCAATGAATTACCGTCGATTGAAGAAAAAGTAGCGCGCAGTTGGTTAAAAATGGATGCAAAACTGAATGCCCAAGGCTTGGCATTTTGGTGGCAGTATCGGCGTACTTAAACTCAGCAATCAGTCACTAGGAATAATACTGACCATTAAGTCATCAGAAACACTTTCCAGTGATTTTTCAAGCTGATCTGACGAGCACGACTCTGGCAAGGTCACTCTTAAATGCGCGCGGAACAATTCATAACCTGCCATAGAAGCACTTTCACATTCCGTTGTCATTTGCTCTACATTCACTTGTGAAGACGTCAGCGCAGACGCTATTTCTTCAACAATCCCTGGTCGATCATTTGCCTCAACAACAATATCCAGTGATTCAACCAGAGTATTTATTTGTTTCGAAACTTCTGCATCTTGTGGCGTTATTCGAATACCTTGATCGCCTAATTTTGTGAACTGATTAAGCAGTTCGTCTTTTGAATTTGCCGGAACAGAGATATGCACAATGCCTGCAAACTGCCCACACAGACGTGACAAACTACTTTCAAGCCAGTTACCTTTTTGCGCAAGTACGGCATCAGACAATGCTTTAACAATACCAGGCCGATCGGCGGCATAAACGGTGATAATCAATTGTTCATTTTTCATATTTTTTCTTCTTAGCACCTACTTAGCTACTACACGAAAGCATTGAGCAACCCACTTTGGTACGCGCCCAATCAGGTCTTTTCTCAGCGTAGTGCTCTTTATCAGCTTGTTCGTCATAAGGCTTCCTGAATAATTCTAACAGCTCATTCACCATCGAGTCATCACCCCCTTCTGCTTTATCAATGGCTTGTTGGGCTAGATAATTCCTGAACACGTATTTCGGGTTGACTGAATTCATTGCAGTTTGGCGAGCGGAAAAATTTCTGCTTTCTTTTCTCAGGCGTTCATTATATTCCGCTAACCAGTTCTGCATCGCTTCTAAATAACCTTCACCACGTTGTTCTGGTGCGTAATAGGCGGACTCTAGATCACCTAGTGAAACATGTTCTTTAGACCCAAGAAGACGATAAAAAATCGTCATATCCGTCTCTACTAAAGCGAGTAAATCTTCTAGTTGTTCAAATAAGTTTTCATCGCCTGCACGGTATTTTTCAAAGCCCAACTTGCTCGTCATCATCGCGCGCCATTGCGTTTGATAATTGTTCTGAAACTCACTCAAAATATTTTCTAGCGCATCGGTTTTTTCAATCAATGGGTAGATTGCATTGGCTAATTGGAACAGATTCCAAAGGGCAATATTCGATTGTTGGCCATAACGATAACGCGCATTTTGTGCGTCGGTAGTATTGGGTGTCCAGTTTGGATCAAAGTTATCCAACCAGCCATAGGGGCCGTAATCAATGGTTAAGCCAAGAATAGACATATTATCGGTATTCATCACGCCATGCACAAAACCAACTCGCATCCAGTCGACAATCATCGTTGCGGTTAAGTCACAGACTTGTTGAAACCATGCTAAGTAAATTTCTTTACTGCCTTGTGAATGAGAAGTTAATAACGCTGAGAAGTGATGCTTGATTGTAAAGTCAGCTAACTGACGTAATTCATCAAACTCTTTGCGTGACGAAAAAATCTGAAAACTACCAAAGCGGATAAAGCTCGGCGCGACCCGGCAAACAACTGAACCTGGTTCATAAGCAGGGTTGCCGTCGTAGAGTATATCGCGCATCACTTGCTCGCCCGTATTAACCAAACTCAATGCTCTGGTGGTTGGCACACCTAAATGAAACATCGCTTCGCTGCATAAATATTCTCGAATCGATGAACGTAATACGGCCAAACCATCGGCAGTGCGAGAATACGGTGTTTCACCAGCGCCTTTTAATTGTAGCGCCCAATGCTCACCTTTGGCATTAACCACCTCACCTAAGTTAATCGCTCGGCCATCACCTAACTGCCCGGCCCAATTACCGAACTGGTGTCCGCCGTAGCACATTGCATAAGGCTGCATGCCATCGAGCGTATTGTTGCCTGCAAAGGCTTGTAAGAATTTCTCGCTTTGACAGTCGTCTTTGCTGAGATCTAACAACTCAGAAACTTCACTAGCATAAGACACTAGTGACGGTGCTTTAACCGGTGTTGGATTAACAAAGGAGTAACACGCTTTATGGACTTGCCGACGTTTGCTGCCCGTTTGCGAATCAGCAGGTAATTCGTTGACGAAACGGTTGTCGAATTTTAGAGAGTTCATTGACCCACCTTAAGCTTATCTCGAAGAAAATAAATTAGAACGATAACAGGCAAGCCCAATATGCTAGCAAACAAAAAGAAGTTTGAATAACCGATACTCTCCACCAAAGTGCCAGAATAACCGCCGATAAGCTTTGGATACAATGTCATTAGAGAACTGAAAATCGCATATTGAGTCGCAGTAAATGAAACATTCGTGAGACTAGACAGCCAAGCAATAAACGCGGCTACAGCGATACCTTGGCTCAAATTATCCGCCACAATGACGATACTCAAATAACTAATATTTGGTTCTACGCCGGCCAACCACATAAACAATAGATTGGTAACCGCGACAAGAATAGCGCCCAGCATTAAAATCCGCATCACGCCATATTTCAATGCCAAAATACCGCCCAAGAAACTTCCGGTGATGGTCATAACAACCCCAAACACTTTAGTCACACTGGCAATCTGTGCTTTGCTGTAGCCCATGTCCTGATAAAAAACATTCGTGATCACACCCATAACGATGTCAGAAACACGATAGAACCCTACTAACAACAGTATCCAAACACCGAGTTTTGAATAGCGCTTAAAAAAATCAAGGATGGGTGCTTGATAACCTTCATAGACCATTTCAGCATTCACCAAACCTAACCTCAAGGCGGTTCTTGCTACCAAAAAAGCGGCCATTATAGCCAATATAAATATCAAAGCGTTAAACAAAAACACAAATAAAGTCTGCGTATAACCAGAACTTACCGAAGGTGTCGACGGAGAAAGTAGGAAGACTAAAATCAGTGCTAATAAAGATGCCAAAAACACCAAGAAGAATTTTGAATAATCAGATATTGCATACGGATAATCATTCTTCCCTGCTCTATCTGGTTCAGCAATTAATAATGTTGTAATAACGCCAACTGACATACATCCGGCCATACAAATATAAGCATTACGCCAAGCATCATAACTATAAACGTCAGCAGTACTACCAAACCATTGCGCTAAAAATAAAGCGCCTGCGCCAGCAACAATCATCGCAGTGCGATAACCCGCTATATATGTTGATGACAGCATTGCTTGCAATCGTGGATCGGCCGACTCAATCCTGAACGCATCAATAACAACATCTTGTGTGGCCGACGAGAAGCCTAGCGTTACAGCAGCAAATGCCATTACCAATAAACCATCTTGCGGATTGCTCAGTGCCATCCAAACGATCGACGCAA
Organism: Arenicella sp.; assembly: GCA_023299895.1. The sequence continues at coordinate 12,413 of JALZWI010000003.1, forward strand.
TAACCGCAAGCTGTGATACCAATAGCCACCCACGACGTCGGCCTAACATTGCACTTAAAATGGGTATTGGTAACTTATCTACTAACGGTGCCCACACGAATTTAAAAGAATACCCTAAGGCCGCCCAACTAAAAAATGTCACTGAGGACTTATCAACACCGGCTTCACGTAACCACAAGGACAAACTCGAAAAAATCAATAGAATCGGTATCCCTGCCGAAAAGCCAAGAAACAACATGATCCAGACGGATCGTTCTTGCCACCAAATTATTTTTTCAGCTTCAGCCATTAAATATCGTACTCAATAATCAATGGAGCATGATCAGAAAACCGTTCTTCTCTATAAATTGACTCTGACCCCACTTTTATTTTATCGGCTAGGTTTTTGGTAATGACTTGGTAATCGATACGCCAACCGGTGTTGTTTGCCCAAGCTTGACCACGATTCGACCACCAGGTGTATTCGTGCTCAACTGTATTAACTAATCGAAAGGCATCGGCATAGCCTGCATCACCACGTACAGTCTCGGACGTTTCTGATTCCGTTTCACCAAACAACCAATCCATCCACTGACGCTCTTCAGGCAAGAAGCCCGAGTTTTTTTTGTTGCCGCTGGCGTTTTTAATATCGGTTTTTTTATGGGCGATATTCCAATCACCGCAGATAATCACTTGCCGACCCGCGCTTTCTAATTCAGCGAGCTTGTCTTCAAAGCGCGTCATCATGTCGATTTTAAAGGCTTGGCGCTCTTCTTTGCTTGAGCCCGATGGCATATAAAGAGAAGCCACGCTTAAATTACCAAAGTCTGCTTGAATGTAACGGCCTTCTGAATCGACATCTTCAAAACCTTTACCTAAGCCAATATGGACTTGATCTGGTTTTGCTTTGCAGTAAATACCCACACCGCTGTAGCCTTTTTTTTCAGCTGCATGAAAAAACGTATGGTAGCCCTCAGGGTGATACGGCAAACCTTCAATTTGATCGGGTTGTGCTTTTAGCTCTTGCAAGCAAATAACGTCGGCATCTACTTTAGGAAGCCACTCATACAAACCTTTACGAGCTGCCGCACGGATACCATTTAAGTTTAGTGAGATTACTTTCATTTATTTTTTATGGCTAAATTTGTCTCGACAGGTATCATACTAGAATAAATACTTAGAGTGATTACTATGCTGCCATATCAAGAACAATTTATTGAGTTCGCGATCAAAACTAATGTGTTACGTTTTGGTGAATTCACCCTGAAATCGGGTCGGCTTAGCCCTTATTTTTTCAATACAGGGCTATTTAATACCGGCGCCACCATGCTTCAATTTAGTCGTTATTTTGCAGCGAGTATTGAAAATTCTGACGTCTCATTTGATCTCTTATTTGGGCCCGCTTATAAAGGCATTACTCTATCTTGCGCAACCGCAATGGCCTTGGCTGAAAACTCAGGCAAAGAAATACCTTTCGCATTTAATCGCAAAGAAAAGAAAGACCACGGCGAAGGCGGCAGCATGGTTGGTGCTGACTTAATTGGTGATATTGCCATTATTGATGATGTGATTACCGCTGGCACAGCGATTCGAGAATCTTTTGAAATTATTGACGCTGCTGGTGCTAAGCCGTGTGCGGTATTCTTGGCGCTGGATCGCCAAGAACTCGGACAAAAAGATGGACAACCAACCGAAACCTCCGCGATTCAGCAGGTCGAATCTGAATTTGGTATTCCCGTTGTCGCCATTGCGACCTTTAGTAATTTAATTGATTATCTCAAAAAACAAGAAGATCAAGCAGGGCAGCTTGAGAAAATGCAAAGCTATCGTGAACAATACGGAATTGTTTAAGTACCTAACCATCTATTTTTAGAGTAACTCGTGAACGAAAAAACTCAAATTTACCTAGTTGGTGGCGCTGTGCGAGACAAAGCACTGGATTTAGATGTGGTCGATAAAGACTGGGTTGTAGTCGGGTCTTCACCTCAAGAAATGGTTGATCTAGGCTATGTGCCTGTCGGTAAAGACTTTCCAGTATTTATACAAAGAGACAGTGGCGAAGAATACGCTCTTGCTCGTACCGAGCGAAAAACCGCCAAAGGCTATCAAGGCTTTGCGTTTAACGCCTCTCCAGAGATCACACTAGAACAAGATTTAGAACGCCGTGATTTGACTATTAACGCGATGGCCGAAGACAGTGAGGGCAACTTAATCGATCCATACAACGGCATGCAAGACTTGCAAGATAAAGTTTTACGTCACGTTTGCGATGCCTTTATTGAAGACCCTGTTCGAGTATTAAGAGTCGCCCGCTTTGCTGCTCGTTTTAACTTTAGTATTGCGCCTGAAACACAAGATCTCATGCAGACAATGGTGGCCAACGGCGAAGTTGATGCGCTCGTTGCTGAACGTGTTTGGGCAGAAATGAGTAAAGCGCTCATTACTGACAGCCCACAAGTATTCTTTCAAGTACTGCGTGACTGTGGTGCATTAGCCAAAATATTGCCAGAAATTGATAATTTATATGGTATTCCACAAACCGCTAAATATCACCCTGAAATCGACACTGGCATTCATACACTGATGGTTATAGAGCAAGCAGCCAAGTTAACTGAAGACCCTATGGTGCGATTCTCCGCCTTAGTTCATGATCTGGGCAAAGCATTAACGCCTAAAGACGAACTGCCCTCACACAAAAAACATGAATTTCGTGGTCTGCCACTAATCAAAGAGCTGTGTCAGCGCTTACGAGTACCCAAAAGCTATCAAGCTTTAGCGCTTGCCTCCTCTGAGTATCATCAATTGATGCATAAAATGTATGAGCTAAGGCCTGAGACAGTATTAAAAATGATCGAAAAAACCCGAAGCATCAACGATGATGAACGCGCCAAGCAAATTGCCCTATGTTGTAGAGCTGATGCCCGTGGACGTACTGGCTTTGAAGATACAGCCTACACCCAAGCCGATTTGTTTTTAGAGTATCAGCAAGTCGCTAAAAACGTTGACAGTCAATCTATTGCAGCCAATTTGAGTGATGGCACAAAAATTCAAACAGCGATTCGTCAAGCTAGAGTCACTGCTCTGATACACCATAAATCAACCTTAAATAAAGATGAGCATGAGTAAACAGTGATACTAAAATACTTTCAGGTTTTTGAAAGTGGGTATTTGGTTAGAAAGGTAAGCTCGATCCAAATCCTCAAGCCCACTGCGCCATTGTGTAGACTTATCTTGTAATTTAACTTTTTCCAGGCTCTGTGCTAACTCGCGATTTTTAAAACTAAGCTCATGCACTAAATTTTCTAAGTGTTCAATGTTTTCATTTTTTGACTCCATTACACTTTCATAATTTTCGAACGTTGGTGTCTCAGTCATTGCCACAGAAAATGTCAGCTTTAGCTGATGGTAACGGTAATACCAGTCGTTAATTTTTTCCGTTAGCTCTTGGTTTTTTTTAGCTGCTGCCCTTCTTCTAATCTCTTGAGTAGCACACTGAATTTCCAGTCGCTCATATTTCTCAACTAACTCAGCATGTAATTGTCCACAAACTTTTGATCCAAAAGAAAGTTTTAACTTTTTTAAAAACATACGCGCCCCCCCCGGTTGCGTTAATCCTTTATAAAATGTCTTGCATTAAGACAAATAAACTATAACAACTATATCATTACACAACAATATATGAAATATTTAATTAGACTCTATGTCCATTTTAAGATCAATACTTAACGACTACCTTAGCACCCAAAGCTTACTAACAATGCATGTGAAGACTCTAAACATCACTTGCTGAGCGAGCGTCCATTAGTAAAGCAAGAGTTGTTACACAAAGTCACCAAGCCTGTTTAACCAACACTAAGTTCAAGTCACTTTTTTAGTCACGTTCAACTTAAAACATACTTCCAGCACTCTGATCGTCTTCTAACTCGTCTTCTTCAACTGGCTCTTCTTGCAGTTCAAGTTTGCTGGTTAACGACTCCTCAACTTTTTTATCGCCTTTAATCATTAGGCGTAAGTTATTCGCTGAATCGGCATTTTTGAGCGCCTCTTCTTCCGAAATTTCACCATCATTAAACAGCTTATAGAGAGCAGCATCAAAGGTCTGCATGCCATAGCTTTCGGAGCCAGCCATAGCGGCTTTTATTTCATCGACTTTGCCTGCCTTAATCATGTCTTTTACGCGTGGCGAACCAATTAATATCTCAATAGCGGCTGTGCGTCCACCAGAAACTGTTGGTACTAACCGTTGTGAGATAATACCTTGCATATTTAAAGACAAATCAAGGTAGAGTTGTTTATGGCGATCTTCAGGAAAGAAATTAATGATTCGATCTAACGCCTGATCCGCATTATTTGCATGTAAAGTAGACAAACATAAGTGGCCAGTCTCAGCAAATGCGAGCGCATGCTCCATGGTTTCGCGATTACGAATTTCACCGATCAAAATTACGTCTGGTGCTTGCCTCAAAGTGTTTTCCAATGCATCTTCATAACAATCTGTATCAACCCCAACTTCACGCTGATTAACGATACTTTGCTTATGTGGATGAATAAATTCTATTGGGTCTTCAATGGTAATAATGTGGCCCGCATGGTTTTGATTTCGATAATCAATCAAAGCCGCCAATGAGGTAGATTTACCAGACCCTGTGCCGCCAACAAAAATCACCAAACCGCGCTTTAACATAATCAGTTTGGTTAAATTTTCAGGCAAACCTAGTTTTCTATAATCCGGTAACTCAGTCTTAATAACTCGTATAACCAAAGCGACTTCATTGCGCTGACGAAAGATATTGACTCGAAAGCGACCAACATCAGGTCGATCGATGGCTAGGTTCATTTCTGGTTTCTCATCGAATGATTTCGCTTGTTCAACATTCATGATTGACTGCGCAATACTTGCGACGTCATTGCCGTCGAGGATTTGCTTGCCAATCTTATATAACGTGCCCTGCACCTTCATAGAAGGTTGTACTCCGGCAGATAAATAGAGGTCGGAACCGTCTTTTTCGACGATCAATTTTAAGAGAGGCTCTAATAACATTTAATAACTCGTTTTTTTGGAAATCCAGATGAAAAAATATAGTAACGTATTAAGCTTTAACTCACGATATTATTGCTAAAACCTTTACAGTAATTAACGCCTCTTTCTTTGTGTAACTTTAACACTTCACTGTGCCTACTGCCGATATTGAAATCATGAAAAGCACTTTGAATTATATGATTAATTAAACTTAGTGTTTAATTAATACGATATATTGTTATACCTTTTGAAGACCATAATTCACTGAACATCTGGGGTCTTTGTTCTATAAAATCAAATAACGCAGGCGGATAATAATACGCTATATTTTCTAATTCAAATTCCGACCAATGACCAGACAACCTACCTAGCTCACTCTTTATTTGAGATCGTTGATTAATTAGTAGAAGAAAACCACGATATGAACTAAATGTTGTTTCATCATATTGATTAAAACTAAAATCATTGTATTTATAATCACGGAAAAACTTTCTGCGAGGACTATCGTGCTTGGTCATCGCCTCGATCAAATAGCCCGAGATTACGTCCGTTACAATAGTGTTTTTTTCTATCGAATTCAAAAAATCAGTCACGTCTGAATAATATAAATAACTGGTTTGTATTGGTGTTTTAGTTAAATGGGGGAAACGGCTAAAGTGTATCTTTAACCAAGTGTTTTCAACTGGCAGCAATAATGTGACCAGTAAAACTACCACAGACAATGGAAATACCTTATGTATCGTTAATCCCGATTTTAACTTGTTAACATAGAGTATAAATAAATCTGCAGCTACGAAATGAATTGGAATAAGGTAGCACAATCGCCAAAGCACATCCGTCTCTTCAAAACGCAGGAAGAAATCAACAAAAAATGGGTTCAGGATGGTAAGCATTGGGCTTAACATGCCCGCCATCAAAAATGTATTATTTATATATCTCCGTAAATTCAGAAAAAATAATGCATATACCAAACACCCCCATAACGTTATCACCTCAATGAATTGTTTTTTAAGGTTAAGAGTTGTGATATCAGGAATCAGACCCCAGCCTGATGCAAACTCCCACAATCGCCAATGAACATTAGGGTTACGCTCAAGGTTAAGATGCGCGTAACTATAAGTCGCACCTAAACCTATCAACATAACTACCAAAGCAAAACACCAAATTTTTAGATTAATCAGTGCAACACAATGGTATTTAAACCGTATAAGCATGGTCATCACATAGACTAAAAATATAGCCAACGACATAATCAAAATAAATAACGCTTCTTGCCTATGATTGCTCGCGCTAACAACTATTATAATTATAAATAAAGCGCCAAACTTTATTAACCGCGCAATGCTTTGATCTCTAATAAAGTCAAGCAATAGTGCAATAGCCGCTAGGTAAAGACAAAGACCTATCATTACCGGACCTAGCGAGTAATAGCGTATGAATGCAAATACATTTACGCCAAAATGGAGAGCTAAAAATAGACAAGTTAAAATCGAAACCAACCAGGCTTTACGATGTTGGTGGAAAACACTGCAGGCAAAACTGTAGACGCTAATAAGTAGCAAGCAGACAGAAAGGGCCGCCACTGACTCAATAACCGCACCGCTGGATATCGATGTAAATGAAGCAACCATTGCAACAAAGTAATACCAAAGATAACTTTGCAGAGGCAGTCCGATTGTTTGCAATGCTTGATTGGGTGACGCAGTGTGAAGATCATCGCTAATCAGTTGGAAACGCTCCATATGGGTATATAAATCGCCCGGCAGATCACTGGCAGCGCCGAATAACGCATGGTAAATAAAAATGGTTCCAACCAAGCCAAACACACAGCAAGAGTCGATCACTCGAATTGACAAAAACATTCCTTTTCTAACAAGAATTATAAGGTAAACCGAACTCAACAAAGCAATTGACAACATCAAAAACATCAATGCCGATTCAATGATTTGAAAAATACAACAAACCCAAAAGACCAAAAAGAAAATGACGTAAGAAAGAGCGACGCTATTTAAAAGTAAGTTTTTATCCAACTTAAGAATTTTCGCTAAAGCGAACCCTGGCAACAGCAGACAGTTCAATGAAACTAGAAGAAACGGTATATCCATTTATCATTAACTAGGTTATGTAATTAAACAAATAATCCCTTAACCTGCTCAAAACTAAACTCGTATCGTTGAAAACAAAAGTGGCAATCAACAAATATA
>JALZWI010000004.1 GCA_023299895.1 Arenicella sp.
AGCGATAATAATAGGATGGAATATTAAAATGGCTATTCGCCAAGGGGAGTGATAACTCAGCGCGCCGGCCAACCAAAGGTAGAGGTATGGTGAAATGCAGAAAAGAATAGCCACAATCGCATTCGAACACGCAAATAAACTTAATCTGCTTGGTTTCAATATAAACAATACAATTGCAAGAGGAATGGATAGCAAGCCCGAATACAATAATCCTGAACGAAGCTGAAGATGCCAGCCTGGCAATTTCAGTTCGCCGCCCCGAAAGCCTTCAACGAGCAACGGCCATTCGTGCGATGCAGACATTGGATAAGCCATTCCAGGTATAACCAATGACAACACTTGACGCAAATCGATACTTAACAAAACTAATACGGTGCCAATCAATAAGCTGGTACATAAAAAAAATTTAGCTTTACTTTGATGTTTTGCTTGAGTGCGTCCATAAAAAAACACTGCGAGCAAAATAACAAATAAGCATGGCATAAAAATGCCCACGACTAACCAGTCGGGATTAACCTCGATTCGTTTCCAATCACTAAGCATCGCATAAACACTCGCAACTAGAGCGACAAAAAAGATTACTGACGTCACTAATGACAATAACTTATTGTCAAAGCACTCTATCAGGTCAGCATTCTTACTAAAGCATTGATGAATCGTTAATCCAATACAGTATGCGAGCATGCCAATATAAAACCAAAGTAGCTCTAGCTGATGAACAAATAAAGTCACCACCATTAACACTACATGTGCGGCTACCGCTGACCTTTGCTGTAACAAACTATTATAAATAGAGGCGATAGCGCCTCGCTCTTCTTGTCGATACTTATCTAGTACCCAAAAAGCGATATAAAACATGCAAAACATCGCGCTGACTCCAAAAACTCCACGCTGCAAATGAATACCTAAATTTGATGTCTTCAATTCACTAACACCAACTCTCATTACCAGAGGCACAATGAAGATCAGTGCTAAAAAATTACGGAAAAACATAATTCCTGCTAGTGGGAGTTGGTCACTTATATGTTTAATCACTGCCCCCATTATCACTAATAAACACTCGCCCAGAACCATCAGCAAGACACCCAACAATAAACGATCTTGCTTGCCGCCAGCATTGTAATTAATCACATTTTGATGCGGCGAATATTGATTCATTGTTTTTAGTGGATTGAGTATTAAGTTGGGATTGTCATTCAATTTGAATTGTAACTGCTTCACAGACTAAACACATGCAGTGAATTAAAGTACTTATAATTAATAATAACTTGATCAAGACCTTGTTTAAAAAAGCCTTTTTTCTTATCAGCATATTAGCTACTTTACTGGTTGCATTATTCTTGGTAAACACCTCTTCTGAACCGCCACTTGAGACAACTGATTACGTTGACTCTAATCGCTTTACCGGAGAATGGTATGTCATTAGCAATATTCCCTACTTTGCTGAACGTAATAAAGTAGCGAGCAAAACCACTTATATGAAAATTGGTGATGACGAATACCAAGATATCTTTGAATATAAACAAGGAAGTTTTGACAACGAAGCAAAAACCGTGGTCGGCACAGCTAAATGTCTAAACTCCGCAAATACCAAATGGCAATCAACATTCTTTGGCGTAATAAAATTTAAATTTGAAATCTTAGAGGTTGATGAAGACTACGAGATCATGCTGATCGGGCACCGGTCACGAGACTATGGCTGGGTGATGGCGCGCAGCAGCAAGATCGATGATCAAGAATATCAACGAGCTATGCAGATTTTTACTGACAATGGTTATGACTCTTCTAAGTTTGGCAAGGTGCCACAACACCGATCTGACTTAGGCCAGCATGGCTACCAGATTGTCTCGAACAATTAGACAAGGTCTAAAGCCTGAGTTACATCGGCAATAATATCGTCGATATTTTCAATGCCCACTGAAATACGTACCAAATCAGTCGACACGCCTGCCTTAGCTAACTCTTCTTCATTTAGTTGACGGTGTGTTGTCGATGCTGGGTGACAGGCTAAAGACTTAGCATCACCAATGTTGACCAAACGTAAAATCATTTGCAGTGCATCGATGAACTTAGCACCGGCTTCAGCGCCACCTTTAATACCAAAGCTTAAAATGCCCGACGCTCGACCGCTGGTTATTTTATTGCAAAGTACATTATAAAAGCTACCCGACAAGCCAGCGTAATTCACCCACTCTACTTTGTTATGAGCTTGCAAATACGCGGCTAATTTTTCAGCGTTATCACAATGGCGATCCATGCGTAAGCACAGCGTTTCTAGGCCTTGCAAAATTTGAAAGGCATTCATTGGTGATATAGCCGCGCCAGTATTTCGCAATGGAACGACTCGACAACGACCAATATATGCCGCTGGGCCAAGCGCTTGTGTATAAATCACGCCATGATATGAGGGATCAGGCTCATTCAACATTTTAAAACGTTCTTTATTTGCTGCCCAATCAAACTTTCCTGAGTCAACAATAATGCCACCAATAGATGTACCGTGACCGCCAATATATTTGGTCAATGAATGAATAACAATGTCAGCACCAAACTCGATAGGTCGACATAAATAAGGTGTCGCCACCGTATTATCAACAATTAGAGGCACGCCTGCTGCGTGAGCAATTTTAGCTAATTTTTCAAGATCAACCACATTACCAGCGGGGTTACCGATTGATTCGCAAAAAATTGCGCGCGTATTTTCATCAATTGCGGATTCAAAACCGGTAAAATCATCCGCTGACACCATGCGCACCTCGACACCTAGGTTTGGGAAGGTGTGGGCAAACAAGTTATAAGTGCCACCATAGAGTTGCGAGGTACTAATAATGTTCGATCCAACGTCAGTAATGCACTGAATCGCATAGGTTATCGCAGCCATGCCCGATGCGAGTGCGAGGCCAGCGATAGCACCCTCCATGGCAGCCACACGTTGCTCAAGCACGTCTGTGGTTGGGTTCATGATCCGTGTATAAATATTACCGGGAACAGCCAGATTGAACAAATCAGCACCGTGCTGAGTGTTATCAAAGGTATATGATGTGGTTTGGTAAATTGGGACAGCGGCGGCTTTGGTGGTGGCCTCCGACTCATAACCATGATGTAAAGCGATGGACTCAAGTTTCATGTTTTCTCCAGACATTGTAAATATTTTTCTCTAAATACTATCAGGAACACTCTATTTGTTGGTATCAATGTTGATAAACATTATTTTACGTGCATATCGATCTTTAATGTTATATTATTACATAACAGGAATTTAGTTCAGCTAACACAATAAACAATGATTCGTTCAACCTCTCTCGACAAATTCGGCATCCTTCTATCTGGCATCTGCCTTTTGCACTGCTTGATCACGCCTATTGCCATTACCTTATTGCCAATCATTACACTCAACGGCTTTGTTGAAGAAGTTTTATTTCACAAACTAATGTTGTGGTTAGTTTTACCAACTAGTTGTGTGGCTTTGTTTATTGGTTGCCGCAAACATCGTGATGTTCTGATAGCTGGCACAGGAATCCTTGGTATGCTGATGCTTGTGATGGTTGCTTTTTTCGCTCACGATCTACTTAGTGAAAGTGGAGAAAGAGTAGCAACCTCGTTAGGCGGCATCGTACTCGCGATTTCGCATGTACTAAACTATCGCGCCTGCCAACAAAGAGTTTGTGAAGACACCAGCTGCACCAGCCAGCATCACCACTAAGTTCTACATAAAAAATCAAAAAACTCTTTATATTGTTTTTTTTCTGAGTCCAATGACGTTAGCCTAAAGCGCACGTTACTCGGTGCAAATTTTTGAGCCAATGCATTACCTGATAAACGACTAATACAACCAAGGCTAGGATAGCCGCCCATCGTTTGTCGGTCATTGAGTAAAATCACTGGCTGCCCATCGGGTGGTACTTGTACTGTGCCATAAGCAATGCCTTGTGAAACTAATGATTTGAGTGAGTGCTCAGTCGGGTTACCTTTAAGCAAATACGCCATACGATTACTGCTGCTTTGTATTTGGTATTCATTTTTTAAAAATCCATCTATTGAGCGCTGAGGAAATTGATCAAACTGGTAACTGGGGATGAGTTCAAGAGTTAAAGGTTCACAATAATCAGGAATGAATGAGTTCGGCACCTTCTTATTAGGCGCTTTAAGACTAGCGATTAGCCCTATAATTTCATCATTAATCCGTAGTGATCTGCCCAGAAGTCCTGAAAACCCTTCACGAATCACAGTCGACACGCTGTTGAATACGGTCTCTAATTGCAGTTCTGCATTGATCGCTAAATAGGCTCTGAAGCCTGTATTAGCAGTGCTAAATTTGAGTTGATCACCTACATTCACTGCGTAACTGTGCCATGGTTCTATTTCCTTACCATTTAAACTTGTATTCATATCAGCACCAGTAATGGCAATCTGGCATGAAGCCTGAAACTCTATGGCAAAAAAGCCCATAGTGATCTCGATCACGGGTTGATTAATATCTCGTGACAGCAACCGATTTGCCCAACAAGCCGCATGCATGTCCATAGCCCCACCCTGCCCGACACCATGATGGGTGCTGTGCCTGCGGCCTAAGTCTTGCCATGTTGCTAACACATTGGCCTGTGTCACTTTCGCAATAGTTATAGAGCAATCAGCCATTATTAAAGAGCCGCGCCCAATGCTAAAAATTCATCTCGATCAATCGGGTGAAATTGTACTTGGTCACCTGCCTGTAACAAGCTCTGATGATTCACCAATAACTGTTTAGGAGTTCGACCAATCACTTGCCAGCCACCTGGCGATTCAGTTGGGTAGACAGCGGTTTGTCGATCTGCGATGGCCACACTACCTGCTGGTACAGTTCCACGAAACGATTCATGCCGAGGTGCACTAAGTTGCTCAGGCACATTGCCCAGATACGCAAAGCCAGGTAAAAAACCAACAGCATAAACAGCGTAGATAACTGAGCCATGTAATTCTATAAGTTGATCATGTGTTATGCCTTTGCCAGCACAAATTTTGTTTAAGTCAACGGCCACCGAGGAGTCGTAAAAAACTGGGATTTGATGCAAAGTACCTGACTCGACATCAACATTTAAATCTTGATCTAAGCTCTGCGCAATAAGCTTGGTAATTAGTTGTTCATCTGCTTTAAATATGTCGAATTGAATTAAGATGGTTAGATATGCTGGCGTTACGTTAATAATTTTATCAGCATGATGGTCGAGCAAGTAATGAGTGATTGAGGAAATTCTCGCTGCGAGTTTCGGATTAACAGGCTCGTTGGTTTTAAGTCGCCACTCCACTAACAGACAGTCTTCTGAGACCGATTTAATTGACCAAGAAGGCTCACTTAAATAAATAGACATTCAATTTTTCAATTACGCTTTATTGAGCATTTGAGTAATCGTTTGTATTGCTTTCACTGACGCTGGGTTGTCGCCATGAATACAAACGGATTCGGCTTGCAACGCAATCGAGTCACCTTGCTCATCTTTGACTATGCCAGCGTTTAAATCAGCCACTTGGGAATATACTTGCTCTACTTTACTAAACACCGCACCTTCCTGAGTTCGAGGTGCTAATTGCCCATCACTTAGATATTGTCGATCAGCGAAAGCCTCTCGAATTATATTAACCCCGGCTCGCTTCGCGGCATCAATGTACTCTTCTGGTAAAACAGCACCAAGCATTAAATCTAGGTTTTTAGTATTATCAGCAACAACTTCTACAACAAGATCAAACAATTTAGCTTGCGCCATAATATCGTTATATAACGCACCATGCGGCTTTATATAACTAAGTGTCGCACCCAATGAATCACAAATCCCAATGAGGGATTGAATTTGTTGTTTTAGGCTTTGAGTCAAATCAATTGCGGGTAGATCAAGTGATGAACGACCAAAGTTTGAAGTATCAGGATAACTCGGGTGTGCGCCGATAATGACATCATTCTCAATACAGGCCGCTACCGCCTGTTGCATACTCTGTTGATTACCGGTATGTCCACCACATGCGATATTGGCCTGATCTAAAAAAGGATAGAGTAGCCTATCTGTTACCAGACCTTCGCCAACATCTGCGTTTAATAGAATCGTTCTACTCAATTAATTTTCAGTGTCTTGCGACTTGCGTTCGCGTCGCTTGCCTTGTCCATATAAGCTAGTCTCATTCGACGGTGTTTTAGAAATTGATGAAGCCGGCTCACTCAGGCCTGTGTCTCTTTCTTCACTTACGTCAGTGCTTTTTAATCGTAAAGTCGATGCAGAATTATTTTTTTGTGATCGACCCTGATTACGAACATAACGACTGTGTTGCTTAGTACCAGCTCGTGGTGCTTTTTTGGTTTGCGCTAGATCATCAGGCCAATCAAGTTGAGCACTGCCAGCAGGGCGATGCCGAAACTCTTGGGCTTGCACAAAACGCCATTCACCTTCTTCTAATTTACCAAGTCTTAGTTCACCCACGCGCACACGTTTCAACCCGGTAACGTGCAAGCCAACCGCTTCACACATACGCCGAATTTGTCTTTTTTTGCCTTCTCGAAGAATAAACTGTAACTGATCTTCATTGAGTTGTTTGACTTTGGCATGTCGCAACGGCTTGCCATCGAGCTCCAAACCGAACCTCAGTTGTTCTAATTGTTGCTCGGAGACTTCGTCGTTTACCCGCACTAAATATTCTTTTTCTAGGTCGCTGGCTTCGCCGATAAGTTGCTTAGCAATACGACCATCTTGAGTCAACACTAATAAGCCTTGGGAGTCTATATCAAGTCGACCCGCTGGCGCTAAACCCTTAAAATGACTGGGTTTAAGATGATTGCCGCTTTGGTCATACTCAGAGTGTGTCTCCTTTTGAATCAATCGCACGGCGGGAACATAATCATCTTCAGCTTGGCCGGACACATAACCGACAGGCTTATTGATCATGATCGTGACACGTTCTTCTTGAATCGCTTTGGCTTTTTCAGTTAAGCTAATATCAACAGAGTCTGGAAACTTAACCCCTAAGGTATTAACAGTCTCACCATTAACTTTAACCAGGCCTTGTTCTATTAATTTATCCGCTTCTCGCCGCGAGCAGATGCCACGTTGTGACATCAGCTTTGATAATCGGTGGGTTATTGCGTCACTCACTTTTCATGCCTAGCAGGCTAATTCTTTTTAGCCAATTCAGCAGCTAAACCAATATAGTTTGCCGGTGTTAGTTTTTTTAATTCTGTTTTAACTGCGACAGGTAATTCCAAAGTTTCAATAAAAAT
>JALZWI010000005.1 GCA_023299895.1 Arenicella sp.
GTACGAAAACTTTCCGAAGTTTGAACAAAAGGAAACTAGGATTGCAGTGTTCGGGAATAAGACTAGTAAGGCTGTTGAAGAACATGGCTTGACTATAAATATAAAAGCACCAATGCCTGAATCGCCTTCTATGACTATGGCGCTGGAAAAGTATATACAGTTAGCGAATAAAAAATAATTCGTTTTAAAATATAAGATCAATGAGAAATGTCGATAAGGGAAACTTGTCGACATTTTTTTTTTGGAGATAAATAGCCTTTTTTAAAATTGATATGTCGTATTATATACCAATAATAGATTTGGCTCCTATCATTCGATCATTCCACAAAAATCGGATGCGCAGCAAAATACATCCAGTGGATGTGTTTTGGGAAGGAACCGAGGGTCCGCCGAGGCAAGAATGATCTTAATACTCTATTAACTTGTTTTTTGGGACAGTAAAGAAGACTGGGAAAATCGGGATAGGGTCACGCCACGCAAAACTCTATCTTGTGATTTACGGACTAGTGCTGTGTAGTAGTGAGGCTCTTGCCTCAGACCAAGTCCCTATTCCGATTTTTTCTCGGAATAGGGTCGCAGGGCCGAGCTGACTAGCGAGCTACGAAACATAACGACCCAGATGTTGTTTTTTATAGAGCGAGTGGGCTGGCAAAACAACAGCTGGGTAGGCCCCAAATAAAAAGAAAATGAATAAACTAATATCAGATTTAAAGACTGAACTGCTTAATCCATTGCCTGGATTATCGGCACAAATGGAGATGTCTCATATACTGCGTCGTAGTCTGAAGCCTGCACCTGATCATGCGCAAAAAGCGGGAGTAATGATTTTGCTATTTCCAAAAGAAGGGGAGTGGCATGTGGCTTTGACGCAGCGTGCATCTAAGTACGCGCATGATAAGCATAAGGGGCAGATGAGTTTTCCTGGCGGATCGATGGAGGATAGTGATGCGAATTTCGTAGAGACAGCAAAGCGAGAAACGGAGGAGGAAATTGGGGTGCCGCGTGATCAAATTCATACACTCGGGCTGTTGACTTCTTTGTATATCCCAGTAAGTAATTTTCTAGTACAACCTGTGTTGGGATATGTGGAGGAGCAACCTGACTTTGTGCTAGAGGAAAATGAGGTGGCAGAGTTAGTGTCTGAAAGCGTGAAAGTAATCAGCTCTAAGGCCGTGAGGAAAGTGAAGAATCTGAAAATAAGCAAACAAATGACGCTCAATCATGTCCCTTATTTCGATATCGGGGGAAAAGTAGTGTGGGGAGCAACAGCAATGATGCTGAATGAGTTTGTGACCATTTATCGAAGGCATCTCTATTAACCTCATTCATTGGCTAAAAACAAAATTCTTATGGAATTTTTTCATATTTAATTACTGATATACTTCGTTATCCCTCAGTTATTTAGCTTAGGATAAATTTCTTCGGTCTAGCCTCGTCTATCAGCAATAAATTTGATTTTATCTCAATTCAAAGGTTAATAGAGAAGCCAAGCAAAAAGTGGGGAATAATTTTATATTTTTGTAGACTTATATTAAATGAGTCTACTCCGAAAACTCACGAACACCTAAAATGTCTCTTTTGGCGATATTTTTCTTTTTCTCAATCCACTGATGCTCAGGCATCACTGAATTTCCAAAAAGAAAGATCTCATCCAAAATAGTCCATTTTTTGAAGTCCGCTAGTTTCCGGAGTGGACTCATAAATAATGGATCGGTAATTTTTGACAAATGTAAAATCAGGTGCGATTATATTGGTTACCAAGTATTTAGCAGCATGTTAGCTATATTCTTAAATACTGATTATCCGTGATTTCCCATTTGCTACCAAACCATCGATAAAGCCAAAATAATGGAAAAAGTGCAGGCGTATCAGCCAGTAAATAAGATTAGAATTGTCACAGCGGCATCCCTGTTTGACGGGCATGATGCAGCTATCAATATCATGCGTAGAATCATGCAATCTACGGGAGCAGAAGTGATCCACCTCGGACACAATCGCTCGGTACAAGAAATAGTAGATGCAGCCATAGAGGAGGACGCGCAATGCATCGCCATCACGTCATACCAAGGTGGACACAATGAATACTTTAAGTATATGCATGACTTGCTGAAAGAGCGAGGTGCTGGATCAATAAAGATTGTAGGTGGTGGTGGTGGAACCATACTGCCGACTGAAATCGAAGATCTCCACAACTACGGAATAGATAAAATATATAGTCCAGATGATGGTCGAAAATTGGGGCTGCAAGGTATGATCAATGATGTGCTGAAGCTAGCAGATTTTCCGCTTGGGATCAATCTGAATGGAGAGGTGAAGAGAGTAGATTCGGGTGACACCCGTGTCGTAGCGAGAATGATCAGTGCTGCTGAAAATTATCCAGAGGAAAGTAAGTCTTGGATAGAGAAAATACAAAAAGACGCAGCGACAAAAAATTGTCCTGTACTCGGTATCACAGGAACGGGTGGTGCAGGTAAGTCTTCTCTCGTAGATGAATTGGTGAGAAGATTCTTGATGGACTTTGATGATGATAAGCGTATTGCGATAGTCTCAGTAGATCCATCTAAAAGAAAAACGGGTGGTGCGCTTCTTGGAGATCGTATCCGTATGAATGCCATCAAGTCTGATCGAGTATACATGCGATCATTGGCTACTCGTCAATCTAATCTAGCACTATCTAAGTATGTCCAAAATGCAGTCGATATCCTGAAAGCGGCAGACTATGACTTGGTGATATTGGAGACTTCGGGTATCGGACAATCGGATACGGAGATCGTAGATCACTCAGATATGTCTCTGTATGTGATGACGCCAGAGTATGGTGCGGCGACGCAGTTGGAGAAGATAGATATGTTGGATTTTGCGGACATCATCGCGGTGAATAAATTT
>JALZWI010000006.1 GCA_023299895.1 Arenicella sp.
ACTTGTGGAGTAACTAATAAAACGCCTTCGAGTTTGGTTTTTTCTACTTGCATACTACTTATTTATCTAAGGTTTATTGAGGCTATATATTGGTTCGCAATTGTAACTCGACTCCTTCGCTAATCCCAATCATTAAAAATAGTTATACTCTTTATGTTCCTATTTAGTTGTTATCTATTCTTTTTCTGCACAATTGATTCGAAGTACTCTTGCCTTTTAGCTTCAGCTTGGTGACCAAAAAATATTTGGCAGGCTTTTTTTAAACCTGGTGCATCAATAATATCTTCGTTACGAACTACTTGAGTTATTTTAGAACGTCGGCGCAGGAAGTCTTCAAGTTTAGTAATCATTTCATGTCGAGCAGTATGCTCTACTTCACAACGTAAATATTCCGCATCTTTCATTAGCCGTTCCGCTTGACGGGGGTTCTGACGAATATCTTCCAATAGTTCCAGCGCTCGGCCGCCATATCGACGCCATAAACGCTGCGTTAATGGCTCCGAAGAACCTTCTACCGTATATGCATCAAGCTCCATTAATTTCGCTTGATGATAAAATTCATCTCGAACAGAATCGTCATCTTCGCCATACCACTTAAAATCAGGATACGGCAATTCAATGCCCATTTTAGCAATCAACTCAGATACTTCGTCACCAACATTAATGCAATCGGTAGTCTTGCCCCCAAAGATACTCAAATGCTGATCGACAAAATTTGTATCAACTGCGTGCTTACGTGACAATTTAACCCAATCAGCAATACCATCACCGCCCTTTTGCGCTAACGGACGCACACCGCAACGTTCTGCAATCACATCCTCTGCTGTAATCGGTTTATCCAATTTCAGTAGACTGTTGATATTCTCGATTACAAACTGACGATCTTCATCAGTCACACCCACATTCGGATCAGCGACCTGTGTATCGGTTGTTCCAACACAGGTCTTATTACCCATGGGAATCACAAAGAACAAACGCCCATCACTGGCAAAAAACGCCAAAATACGTTCACCTTCAGTAACGCGGTCGATAATCAGGTGAATGCCTTTAGAAAATAAATGCCGATGCTCGGTTGTCTGCTGTGAGAGCTGATTATGTTGATCAACATAGGGACCACATGCATTAACTAAAGCCTTAGCCCTAATCTCAAACTCTTCTCCGCTGATATTGTCACGAGCATTAATACGCCATAGGCCATTTTCTCGTACAGCATTTGTTGACTCGACATAATTAGCAGCAATGCAACCATAATCCATACTCGAACGAACAAAATTAAAAACAAAACGCGCATCATTGTCATATAGATATGCATCTGAATATTCAAAACCACCTGCAACATTGGCCGTGTCAATAACCTTCTCACGCTCTCCGAGTGTTTTTACTGTCATAAAATCAGGTGCTTTAGTAAAAAAGCGGCCGATCATCCAATAAAAAATGGTGCTAAGATACACCAAAAAAACGGGGTAGCGAAAACCTTTCGCAATTGTTGTTAAAAACCGAATCTCTTTGACCGTCGACGGGTAACTGCGCATTAAATGGTTACGACTTTTGCACAAGTTATTGACCAATAAGAACTCGTAACTCTCCAAATACTTAATTCCGCCCCAAGCCAAGTTAGACGAATTAGAACTCGTTAACCCGGCAAAATCCCCACGATCAATTAACGCTACTTTCGCACCCTTACCAGACAAAGCTGCCGCAGATACGGCGCCATTAATTCCGCCACCTAAAACCAATACATCAAAAACACGGTTCTTATCTTTTATTCGATCAATATTGCTATTTCTTAAATTCATAACATCAGTTAATTACGATGGTAGTTTGGTATTATGCTAAAACAATGTAGTTATTTTTACCAAGTATACCTATACCTTGTTGGCCAATCATAAATATATTTATGGTAATAATAACCAATATACCTATGTGGTAACTTTCAAATTACTACCTTATAACAAAATAATCTAATCCTTTTTATGAAACCTAATTTCTCTAATTTTTTTATTCTTTGCATATTTACCGCTTTCTTTATTTCGGCATGTGCCACTCGATTAGACCAGGTGTCACCTGCAAATACAGATTTAAGTGGTACTTGGTTACTCGATAAAAACGCCAGCCAAACTGTTGGAATCCCATCAATACGATCGTTTGGCAATGCTAGTGGAATGGGAGGTGCTGGAGGTGCTGGAGGTATGGGCGGCGGAGAAAGAGAAGGAAATGCTGTGCCTACATTTAGCGGTGGCATAAGTCTAACGCCGGCCATGAAAGCAGTTGAAATGACCATCGAACAAAATCATGATTCAATGGGCATTGCTTACCCCAATGAGATTTACCGCGATATTGATTGGGGCAAGAAAGAATTCTTTCGTGAAACGGTCTCTGCTGGCTGGCAAGAAGATTTGCTGATCGTCAAATCTACCAGCGATGAAATGACGTTGACTGAGACTTATCAGCTGAATTCATCTAAAAACATAATAAGCCTCACCCTTTTAATTAAAAACCAACGTGGAACTAACGAGTTTGTACGAGTATTTAATCTACAAAAATAAACGGCAACCCAAAACAAACATGAACCTTGAACGATGCGTTTCTTTTCTAAAGATAAATCGGTAAGATAGGTGCGAATTTGAACTACGGAGCATCAAGTGAAGAAACTTACTTTCGCCATAATTATCATAGTTGCCATCTTAATCGGAGCACCAATTCTAACTGGCAAAATTGCTGATACCCAGATACACACATTAATAAAGCAATTAAACACTGATCCAATACAAAACGGGAGTAACGAAATACTGAGCTATGATCGCGGATTATTCAGTACCACCTCGCTCTATCGTTATACACCGCCCATACAATATGCATCATTACTTACGCAAGGATTTCTTGACTATCAATGTGATATTGATCACGGTGTTATTAGCATCGATTATTTCTGTAATATTGTAAACAATGTTGAATACACCAATTTCATCAACGAAAGTTTAAATGGCAAAGATCCGTTATCGATGAATGGTAAAGTAAGTGCATTTAATGGCCTAACAAACACACTCTCAGTTGATGAAATTAATGACCTTCAATTGCAAGGTGACAACACCTCATTAAGCTTCGCAAAAACAGAAATCACCATTACGACGGATAAAAACCTTAGTAACTATGCTATTCATGGTGAGTCACCGCGCTTCAAACTTACGTCTGGAACTGAAAGCATGTCAATTGACCAAATTGAGCTTGGTGGCGATATAGAAGCACTTGAAGGCGGCCTGTATACTGGCGACATCAACCTCACGATAGATAATGTCGAACTTGCCGACGTTGATAAACGTGTCGCTATACAAGGATTTAAATCAACAACGCGTGCAGATCAAAATGATGGCAATATTGATTCTAGAACTAATGTGTCAATCAATCACATGACTCTCGCAAATTCACCTTTTAATATACTTGAAGACCTTGCGTTTGAGCTCTCAGTAAATGGCCTTAATAAACAGGCCCTGATAGATTACCAAGCATTCTCTAAAAAACTACAAAACCAAATGCTGAACGCAAACACACCTTCGAGCGACATTAACCCAATGGAAATGGTTCCCGTTATAGAAAGCATGCTGGTTAAAGATTTTAATATTGGTTTTAACCTAAGCGGTGATTTGGACAGCAGATCAAATTCGTCTAAATTAAGTATAAACCTGCTCGAGTCGTTAGCGATGACTGATGCAATGGCAATGGTGTATGCGCCACAGGAAACCTTGAACAAACTTAACATCTCATTCATCAATAGTTTTCACGCTGAGACTGTCAATGCTGACCCGAAGCTTGCAGCATCAGTGTTAAACAGTCCCCTTTTTGAACAGTCAAGTGACCGCTACAACATGACTATAAAACTGGGCTCTGAGAATCAGTTAAACGGTGAACCAATAAGCATAGAAGAATTGCAGGCATTGGTCATGACGAGCGTGCAGCAACAGCAAGCAATTCAATAGATAGGGCTTTAGATTCTAATAAGAAGGCAGCTCAACCACATACACGTCAACGTTGCCGCTATTATTCCAATCTGAATTAAATAATATGCGTGTTCCCGACGGACTTATGACAGGGTGCGGTTCGGCAAAATAGCCAATACTCCCATGACCAGCACTTGACCGGTGATGTGCGATACGGCAGACTTTTAAATCACTCGCATCTGTGTTTGCTAGATATAATTCCTGTTCTAGCGGTGAGTCACCTTCATCACCATAGCCAACACTTGATACAACCGCCCAACCCGGATTTTTATTTGCTAGTGCGCTCATATGCGTACCCGACAATGTATAGGGGTAACCATTAGATTGTCCGACCAATACACGGCAATCACCAGTAACCGCATCATTCACGACCAAGCTACCAACACCTCCATTACAACTATCGTCAGTTGTCGCATCAAAAGCGGTTGCGAAATACGCATCATTGCCGTTGTGCATTCTGCCTAAGCTTGCATGTTCATCGGGGCGTCCCAAATTAAACTCTCGTTCTGTCAACAAATTATGAGCACGTACAGTATCGTAATGATAACTTCG
>JALZWI010000007.1 GCA_023299895.1 Arenicella sp.
CCAAGCAATGTTAACCAAGCGCTTGCGAACGAAGGTCAAAAATTATCTGCTATTTGTGCCGCATGTCATGGCGCCACTGGCGATGGTGACAATATTACCTATCCGAAACTTGCTGGCCAATACCAAAGCTACCTTACTCAATCATTAAAAGATTATCGTTCAGGCGAACGCGAAAACATTATCATGTCTGGTTTTAGCACAACTTTGACGATTCATCAGATCGAAGCATTATCAGCATGGTTCGCAAGCCAGTCGGGGGGACTCTCGGCACCACAATCAACTATTTTCAAGTAACAGGCTTAACTAGCAAGTCGTTATCTTTATACTCAAGCTTTAAATATAGTTAATCTTTAAACAAATTCTAGCTTGAATTTTTATATTACAATATTACTGTCGATTTTTATTGAAGACTGAATTTTTAATTAACAAGTTCATATTTATTTCTCATATTAAAAACATAATAATTGGAATATGATAAAAGGCTATTTTGACAAAAACAAACCAGAACCAGCATAGAAAATATAAACACCAACTGGAGATAACATGAAATCTTTTAAACACAAGCTCATTGCGGCAACCATTTTTACGGCATTCAGCGGTCAAGCTTTCGCCGAATGTGATATGCCAGCGTCACCGATCATCCCAGATGGCAATGTTGCAAGCCTAGATGAGTTAGTCTCTGCTCAAAAAGCAATGAAAACCTATCAAACAGACCTAGGCACTTATCGTGACTGTCTTAAAGTCATGGAAGAAGGCTTAGATCCTGAAGCGGAAGCTGAAGAGAGTCAAGAAAAAGCAAAGATGATTATTGATGAGTATAATGCTTCTGTTGATAGCGAAGCGGCAATAGCAGAGGAATTTAATGCAGCTGTTCGTATTTTCAAAACACGCCAACCTGCATCTGAGTAATTCTCAGTAAACTAATATACATTATCTATTCGCCAGCCGCTCCTTGTGTAATCGGCGATATTTCTAAAGTAAACAGGTAGGACATTAAAAAAGGCGCTTTTCGGCGCCTTTTTTAATGTCCTACCTAAGAAGTTCTTAAACTTAAGATAAAGCTCCTTTAACTATTTCATGCTGCTCGCGCAGCTTAGCTGGCAGTCGATCACCATAACTTTCTAAATACTCACCAAAGTCATTCATTTCTCTACGCCACTGCTCATCGTTAACCGAGAGTAGTGATTGCCAAACTGCTGGATCAATATTCAAATCAGCGACATCCAAACCATCTTCCTCTGGCAAGTAACCAATAGCCGTTTCGACAGCATCAACTTTATTGTCACAACGGTTAATAATCCATTGCAAAACACGTAAGTTTTCACCAAAGCCAGGCCACAAGAAATTACCATCTTGATCTTGTCTAAACCAATTCACATGGAAAATTTTAGGTAATTTTTCTGCATCCGCATTTTTAGAAAAACTAAGCCAATGAGACCAATAGTCAGCAAAGTTATAACCACAAAATGGTTTCATTGCCATCGGATCACGTCTTACCACACCGACTTCACCAGTTGCTGCTGCTGTTGTTTCAGAGGCAACACTCGCACCAACTAAAACGCCATGCTCCCATGATTTTGCTTGATACACTAATGGCGCAAGTTCACGTCTCCGACCGCCAAAAACAATCGCAGAAATCGGCACACCTTCTGGCGCTTCCGCAAGATTTGAATACGCTCTATTTTCAGTCGCAGATACCGTAAATCGAGAGTTCGGGTGAGCTGCTGGGCCTCCATCAACTGAGTACGGGTTGCCTTTCCAATCAGAGGTAGGCTCACCTTCTTTCTTATCTTCCCACCAAGGTTGATTGTCAGCCGTTGTGCCAACATTAGTGAAAATAGTGTTTTGCTGAATCATGTCAAAAGCATTACGGTTAGTCTTTTGATTCGTTCCAGGAACAACACCAAAATACCCTGCTTCTGGATTTATTGCTCGTAGCTGACCATCATCCCCCATATGCAACCACGCAATATCATCACCTAATGTCCAAATCTTCCAATCTTTGAATTTTTCTGGTGGAATCAACATCGCTAAATTAGTTTTACCGCAGGCTGACGGGAACGCAGCTGCGATGTAATGTGTTTCCCCTGTCGGGCTTTCTAAACCAAGAATCAACATATGCTCAGCCAACCAGCCTTCTTGACGTGCTTGCCAACTAGCAATTCGTAATGCATGGCACTTTTTACCAAGCAAAGCGTTGCCACCGTAACCTGAGCCATAGCTCATAATGCTCAATTCTTCTGGAAAGTGCATTATGAAACGACGCTCAGGGTCAAGCTCTCCTATTGAATGCAGACCACGCACAAAGGTTCCATCTTGCTCAATTCGTGCGAGTGATTTTGCCCCCATACGAGTCATTAGCTTCATATTAATAACCACGTAGGGGCTGTCAGTTATTTCAACACCGCAACGAGAAAAAGGTGACTCTACTGGCCCCATGCAATAAGGCACAACATACATCGTTCGCCCTTGCATACAACCTGCATACAAGTCGTTCATTTTTTGTTTGGCGTCGGCAATGTTCATCCAATTGTTATTGCCACCTGCATCTTCTTTATCTTTTGTGCAAATAAAGGTCAAATGCTCAACTCGAGCAACATCTTGCGGGTCTGATAAATGTAGATAGCAATTAGGATGTGTTTCAGGATTAAGACCAGTTAATGTGCCGTCAGCGGTCATTTGCTCGACCATCCGTTGATATTCTTCTTCACTTCCGTCACACCAGACAATATCTTGTGGCTGTGTCAATCCGGCAACATCTGTTACCCATTGAGCTAATTCTTGATTTTTTGTAGTCATAACTCTTCTTATTATTAAGGTTATAACATCTGCAACGATGTCAATTTGGTTCGTCATTTTAACAAGCTGCTAGTTAGTTACAAGCTGACAACCAAGCTAAATAATGATCATTTACTTTATGAATAGTCCTTGTTTGTTATTTACCGTATAACGAGTAAGAATTATGACTTCGTTGGGATTCTCAGACGTTGCCCTACTTGAATAACGGCTTTACCACTTAGTCGATTTGCTGATAACAGCGCACTGCACGAAACACGATACGATGCAGCAATACCACATGCACTTTGACCTCTAGCAACGACATGCCAGGACTCGTTAGACGATACCTTTACAGTCTGCCCGATTCGGATAATACTCCTGATGCTTAAACCATTAATTGCGAGAAATTCGTCACACTTCATCGTATATTGTTGTGTAATAGAACACGACGTATCACCTGATTTAACTCTATACGTCTGTGTACCCACATA
This sequence comes from Arenicella sp., assembly GCA_023299895.1. Next base: position 3,270 of record JALZWI010000007.1, read on the forward strand.
ATTAGTGCTGCTTTGATTAGCAGCGCCGACACCTATCCCGCCATTATTGGTTGGCACCTTAATTGACTTGCCAACGTAAATAGTTCCACGTTTATCGAGGCCATTAAGCTTAAGCAAAGCACTACAAGAGGCACCATTACGCCCAGCAATACCGCAAGCTGTATCGCCTGACCTAACCTTGTGCCAAACAAATCCTGCTACTTCATATTCGCTGGTCAAGGCCATCATTTTAGTAATCGGGCCGTCCCAACCATATTCTTGAAAAGGAAGTTTTAATTTAAAGTTTTTCGGTACTAAAGCCTTATCATTCCATACGACCTTATTCAAAGATGGGTTTAATTTTTCTAGCACATCTCGCTTAATACCCAGTTCACTGGATATTCTTTTAATTGAGGTCGAGCGAGTCAATGCAACTGTATTATAAGAGTGAGTGATCCCGTCAGGGTTAGGCTGTACCACGCCAAAAAATTGTTCAGCATTTTTTGCCACATAACGAGCTGCTAAAAAGCTCGCATAGAAATTTTTAACCGCAGTTTGAAAATTCGGTGACTGATATTCTGTCAATAATCGCTCATAGTTTAGACCAACTTGTTTAATGGCGCGTGTCATACCAGCTACACCATAATTATAGGACGTTATTACAAACGGATTTAAGTCCTTCGCGGTGACGGTGTAACCGTTCTCGAAGGCTGTTTCACTTAAATTATCAACACTGTTGCGAAAGTATTTAGCAGCACCATAACTGGCTATTTTTGGGTCATAGCGTTCGTCAACTACATTATCTACCCACATGCCTAGCGACCTACCTGTCGCTGGCATGATTTGCCATAACCCTGCTGCACCCACATGAGATAAAGCTCTAGGATTAAAGGCCGACTCAACAAAAGGTAAATACTGTAATTCTAGGCTTAGATTTTGGCTTTCTAAGGCATCTAAAATTGCCGGCCGATATTGATGAAAGTTCGATAATGCCGTTCTCATTCGATCTTTATTACCAGACTGACAGCGAATACGGTCAGCTGCAGCGCTGACCTCCGAAGACGAGGCATTAGAAAACGCAGCATACAACTCTTGCTCTCGAGAACTTAACGATTTTCCAGTAGCCAATTTAGTTGACAGGCTCTGTAAAAGTTTTTTTAAGTTAGCGCGTTCCTTGCTTATGGCATCACCATCACGGCTATTTCGACAGCCTTCATTACGTGAAATAGTCGAAAAAACTCGTTGCGGGTTTTCTTTATCATGAAAAATCGCCGTATTGGTATCCCAACGGCTAAACACTTCAACCCAAAAACCAACCCGACTTAATAGCGAAGTTGGACAAGAAAAAGTTTCATTGCACTGCAAAGGGTAAACTGCTACTGGTTTATCCAACGCTTTAGCATCCACAGTTTGCAAAGCAAGTAAACCGAATATAGATAAGGTTAGCGTTATCTGTTTTTTCATACCATTCAAATTAGGTCTAAGTAAAATTAAGTTGAGCGATCTATTTCTTGTCTATCCAATGTCTTAGAAAAATAATATCATTAGAAGAATGCAATCTATGTCATCACGTCTATATCATTTCAATCCATGATAATGGTTCTAGAAGGACTGTTGCAACGAGTATCGTATTTATTACCATTAATTATTTTTATCCATAATTTTTGAGGCTTTACAAAATTTCATTCAGCAAATAAATTAATTGACCGCAGCCTCATCCTTACGATCAAAGCATCAACGACCGTACACACGGCACTACCAACTGATAAACTATCTCAATGAAAAGTTCAGTACTAAAAAACGATAGCATAAATAGAATACTGAATTGGTTTGACAGCTATGCTGTCGCCGAGACACCGCAACTTCAAAGCATAAATACTAAAGAGCAGCTTAACTGGTTAAGAATTTTTCCTTTTATCTTATTGCATCTTGCCTGCCTGACGGTTCTTTGGGTCGGCTGGAGCCCAGTTGCAGTGATAGTAGCAATACTCTTTTATCTCATTAGGATGGTTGGCATAACCGCTTTTTATCATCGCTACTTCGCACATAAAACGTTTAAGACGAGTCGCGTAGTTCAATTCATTTTTGCTTTTATTGGGTCGTCTGCGACTCAACGTGGACCATTGTGGTGGGCCTCACATCACCGCCATCACCATTACCATTCAGACACTGAACAAGACGTACACTCACCAAACCACGGGCTATTCTGGAGCCATATGGGGTGGTTCTTGTCTGATAAACATTTTAAAACTCGCTTAGATCTTATTCCTGATTTCGCTCAATTTAAGGAACTTATTATTCTCGACCGATTCGACGTACTAGTACCACTCGTATTTATGGGTTTGCTTTATGGTTTAGGTAGTGCCCTAGAGCTTTGGGCTCCTGGTCTTGGAACAAGTGGCGTTCAAATGTTGGTTTGGGGTTATGTCATTTCTACCGTTGTGCTACTGCATGCCACTCTCTGCATTAATTCAATGGCTCATCGTCTCGGGTCACGACGCTTTGAAACACAAGACACAAGCCGCAACAACTTCTGGCTAGCGCTCATTACTCTAGGTGAAGGTTGGCACAATAACCATCACCGCTTCCCAAACTCTGCAAGACAGGGCTTAATGTGGTGGGAAATTGATATCAGCTATTACATTATCAAATTGATGGACAAGCTCGGCATTGTCTGGGATGTAAAAACCGGCCCCAGTGCTAAGCAAATTCAACACGCGCTAAACTTGCCTGCAAAGACAATAACCATTAAAAAAAGCTAAGTAATTCTGATATGCATCATGATGATACTAAGCGATCGATTGCTATTATTGGTAGCGGTATATCTGGCTTGTCTTGTGTTTATCACTTACACCAAGACTTTAAAGTTACTGTGTTTGAAAAAGAAGCAAGACTGGGTGGCCATACCGACACACACCGCTTCAATATTGATGGTGAGGAATTAAATATTGACAGTGGCTTTATTGTCTTTTGCCGCGAATACTATCCAAACTTTAGTCAAATGTTAGATGACTTGCAGGTTGAATCTCAAGCAACTGATATGAGTTTTTCAGCACATAACCAAAGCACTGGGCTGGTCTACAATGCAACTTCACTGAACAGCCTATTTTGTCAACGTAAAAATCTACTTAGCCCGCGCTTTTACCGCATGCTAGCAGATTTAATTCGCTTTTACCGAACCGCTAAAACGTGTCTCGATAACACTGATTCATCTGTCACTGTGAGTGATTATCTAGCAAACAATAATTACAGTGAGACATTCGCAGAGGATCACCTTTACCCAATGATCAGTGCGCTTTGGTCCGCTACCCCAGACTACGTCAAAGCCTATCCTATTCAACATTTGGTAGAATTTTTATCCAAACACGGCATGCTCAAACTCATCTCTCGACCCGAGTGGAGGGTGATTAAAAACGGTTCAAGTAGCTACATTGATGCAATTAAAAAATGGTGTGACTGTGAATGGCGCCTCAACACAAAAATAAACGCTCTAGATCGTATTAATAATAAAATCATAATCCACACTGCCAATGGCACTGAAAAGTTTGATGCCGTAATTTTTGCCACCCACGCTGACCAAGCATTAACAATATTAGATCAGCAAGCAAGCACAAATGAGCAAGCCGTTTTAGGAAACATTTTATTCGAAAAAAATCATATTGTGGTTCATACTGACGAAAGCATTATGCACCCGAATAAACGATCATGGGCGAGCTGGAATACGCAAGTACCCAGCCAATACAACCCTGAAAAATTACAGTGTTGTACCGCTAATTACTGGATGAATTGCTTACAAAATTTAACCACGAAGAAAAATATTTTTACTACATTGAATAGTCATCAAAAAATTGATTCTGATAAAATACTAATAGAGCGCGATTATTCACACCCAATTTTCACGGCCGCGAGCGTTGCTGCGCAAAAACAAAAGCACTTAATTGACGGTCACAACAACAGTTATTATGTCGGTGCTTATTGGGGCTGGGGTTTTCATGAAGACGGTGCGAGAACTGCTGCGCGAGTATGTGAAAAACTTAGAACCGACTTAACCGCCGTTACAGACTGATGCCAAAGGCTATTAAAGCATTAAAATTATATCAGGGTTGGATTCAGCATACTCGTACCGAACCTAGCAAACATCAATTTCGCTACAACTATTTTCAAACTTGGTTAGACGTCGAAAACCCACAACTGATAGATCAAGTTAGCTCACTTTGGTCAACTAAGAGATTTAATCTAGTACGCTACCAAAGACAAAACTACCAACCAAGCGATCAATCCATTCATAGCACCATAAGTAGTATAATAAAGCACAAAACAGGTCGTGACTTCTATGGGAAGATTTATTTGCTTGGCAACTTAACTCATTGGGGCTACTGTTATAATCCAGTAAGCTTTTATTTTTGCTATAACCAAGAGCAACAATTACAGTACATCCTAAGTGAGATACACAACACTCCATGGGGAGAGCGCTTCACCTATTTACACGATATATCAGAGCGTGTCAGGGAAGATTCTTCACGCGCAAGCAACCCTCAAAATGATACTTTAAAATTCAACTTTGATAAGAACTTTCATGTTTCACCGTTTATGCCAATGGAGTTAGAATATCAATGGAATTTCAAAATTACAGATAAAAAAATATTAATCAGCATGAATCTTAATCAACATTCCAAATCAGTATTTAATGCAACAATGAACCTTACTGAACAAACACTAACAAGTAAAAAAGCCATGAAAATAGCACTTTGCTACCCTGTTACCTGTCTGAAAGTTCTTATTGCCATCTATTGGCAAGCGTTACGTTTGTGGTTGAAACGCATACCTTTTCATTCTCATCCTACGAAGATTTCGTAACGGTCTAAAAATACATGCAACACAACCCAGCATTTACTAGTGAGACTTTGAATAGCTCTAGCTTGCCATCATTTTTTTCTGAAAATACGGATTCGCTAAGTAATCATACCGGCATAAATTTTTCACAAACCTTTTTCAGAAAAAAATTTATAGCTTTATTCGAACAACTTGAAAATGGTTTTATAGTTGTCGATGACGCACTTGAACAGCATTGTTTTGGTGACTCCAGCAATGAATTAAAATGTCAGATCAAAGTTCATAACCTTGCCACCTACAGTAAATTTGCGCTCGCTGGTAGCAACGGCTCTGCTGAAGCTTATATTAATGGGCTATGGAGTTGTGACGACCCGACAGCATTAATAAGAATTTTACTGCGCAACCGTCGGCAGCTCGAAAACATGGAAAGCGGCTTAGCCAAATTTGCTCAACTCTTATACCAAACGTGGCACAGCTTTAATCGCAACTCCAAATCTGGCAGCAAAAAAAATATTGCCGCGCACTATGATTTAGGTAATGACTTTTTTCGTCTATTTTTAGACAAACGTATGATGTATTCGTCAGCGCTATATGAAAATACCGATCAGCTTGAAGACCTACAAAGCGCATCAGATAGAAAGCTACAACGTATTTGTGATGTTCTTCAACTCAGCGCTGATGATAATGTAATTGAAATAGGCTCAGGCTGGGGTGGTTTTGCCTGTTATGCGGCTGCCGCAACAGGATGTAGCATTACTACTATCACAATTTCTGAAGAGCAATTTAACGAAGCGAAAGCACGAGCAGTGCGAGAAAACTTAGACCACCTTGTTACCGTTAAACTTATTGATTACAGAGACATTGAGGGCCAGTTTGATAAATTAGTCTCAATAGAAATGATTGAAGCCGTAGGCCACCAATATCTAGATGATTACTTCAAAAAAATCAATCAATTACTGAAACCGTCTGGTCAAGCTATGTTGCAAGCAATTGTAATTAACGATGACAATTACCACCAAGCCTTGAAAGAAGTCGACTACATAAAACGTTTCATTTTCCCAGGAAGCTTTATCCCTTGTTACAGTGTCATTCAACAGACGGCAAACAATAATGCATTGAACATTGAAGACTTACACGATATGGGCAGTAGTTATGCCCAGACATTACAAGACTGGCGTAAACGATTTTACCAACAAATAAACACGATCGATCAGTTAGGTTACGATAATAAATTCAAACGCATGTGGGAATTTTATTTATGCTACTGCGAAGGTGGCTTTAGCGAACGCGCTATTAGTGTTGGGCAACTATTATTTCGAAAAAAAGCGACATAAGTATGTTAACTGATAAAAAAAATATGCTGATTAATGCCGCTCTTTTTCAAGGTCTTTGGTTTAGCGCAGTATATGGCAGTGCCCATCATTGGATTTGGCCAAGCCTGCTCTTCCTCTTGGTTCTATGCTGGTGGCAACTGCAGCCACAACGCAGAGCGCACAGCGACACAAAATTGATTATCGTCGCACTGTTAATGGGGCTTGTCATTGACTCAGTGTGGATCAATTCAGGCGTATTAACATTTACCAGCCAAGGCCCTGTCAGCTGGTTATCTCCCATGTGGCTTCTTGCTCTTTGGGCAGGCTTTGCATTGACTATTAACCACTCTATGTCATGGCTAAAGCTCCACCCTTTATTGCCAATATTATTAGGAATGATTAGCGCACCATTATCTTATTATGCCGGCAAAAAATTGGGTGCCATGGAATACAATCACGATATATTATTAGTCTCAGCCTATATCGGTATGGCTTGGGCAGTCGCCCTGCCCGTCTTAGTTAGAATAAGTGAACAAAAAACGCTTAAAAAAACACCAGATTAAGCTCCTAACTAATTAGTACAGCATCCCGATCAAACATAGATCTGAGCGTACAAAAACAACCCTGAGCCAAGTACAAAAAGCTCTGAGCCAGCGCTTCCACGCGCTTCACATAAAAAGCCTGTTAATTTGAAAATAGGGTATGCCAAAACAAGAGGCAGATAATAATTGGGCAGATAAATTTAATGTAGTTTGGCCATACCTTCCAAAATAAACTATTTTGCACATTAGGCATGCCCTGCTTAATTTCAGCAATGATTTTTTGCCGGCTCCAGATCCAGCCAACAAACACGCAAAACAATAATCCAATAATCGGTTCACTAAATTTAGTAGTGAAGTTAATAACAAGGCTAAACAAACTGGAAAAATTGAACATTATTAGTACACTAACTAATAAAATAATCATTCCTACCAAATATGTGGCCGGTTTACGATTTAGTTTATGACGCTCTGTGACATAAGCAACTGGTACTTCGAGCATAGAAATTGACGACGTTACTGCGGCAATGGTCATTAAGGTAAAAAATAACATCGTGATGATTGAACCTGAAAACTCCATCTTCTCAAATAAAGCAGGCAATACCGTAAAGATCAGTCCATCGCTGTCAATTAATTTACCAGCTTGATTATAAATTTCAACACCATTGTGTAAGGCAACAGTCATAGCAGGAATAACCAAACAACCGGCTAAAAAAGCAATCGCAACATCCACTAGAGCTACTGAGGCACCCAATCTAGCTAAATTTTCAGATCGACTGATATAAGAACCATAAATCATCATCGTGCCAACACCTAAAGACAATGAGAAAAACGCTTGGCCTAATGCCGCAATAATCAAATCAGGGTTTAATATCTGACTAAAATCAGGCTTCAAATACAGTTCCCAACCAGCCATTGCGCCTTCTTGAGTAGAGACATAAGCAATCAACATCACAATCAAAATCATCAATATAGGCATTAAACGACTAGTCCAACGTTCAATACCATCAGTAACGCCATTGGCAACAATTCTGACCGTGAACAAATAAAACAATACCGTGAAAATCAAGTTTCTACTCAATGAGAAATCTTTAAGCCATTGACTTATATTGCTATTACCAAAAATATCTGAGAGGCCAGAAAGGCCATAGGCAATCATC
>JALZWI010000008.1 GCA_023299895.1 Arenicella sp.
CTACAATGACTGATGCTAAACGAGTCGACTTTTTTCTAATAAAAAAAGGTTGATTTTCGAAGGGTTAATACCGTAATAGTACACAGAGATGTATAATCACCGTATGCAATGTTATGTTTATAAAAGCAGTAAAAAAAATGATTATTTTCTCTATTTGCCAAAAGAGCTAGATGCTCATAAGCGCTCCGAAACAATTCCAGACTCTTTATTGGAAATGTTAGGTGAGTTAGCTTTAGTGGTGGATTTTGATCTTGAAGAGACACGTCAACTCCCAAATGTGGATGCTAAACAGGTTCTTGCAGCACTGAGCGATCGTGGTTTTTATATTCAGGTGCCCAAAGACACCATGTATGACGACGAAGAGTTTTATTTCAATTGACCTTTAATTTATTCATTACAGGTGCCCTTTACTCTAGCCAGGCGAGTTACAGTGCTTTGCAGTTTTGCCAAGCAGCTTTTGCTAGCGGCCATACAATTACACAAGTATTTTTTTATCAAGACGGTGTTACGCAAGGGACGAGCTTGAGCGTACCTTTGGCAGATGAGTTTGACTCTGTTACTCAATGGCAGAAATTGGCTGAGCAACATAGTGTTGAACTAGTAGTTTGTGTGTCAGCTGCGGAAAGACGTGGCGTGCTAAATCAACAACAAGCTCAAGAGCATGGTCGTGATAGTGATAATTTGCATCCCAGCTTTAGTGTTGTAGGCCTCGGTGAATTTCAAGCCGCTAGTCTAGAGTCCGACCGGACAGTGAGCTTTAAATGAGCGCACAAAAATTACTCTATATCATTAGTCAAGCGCCATACTCTAATTCGGTAGGGCAGGAGGCACTTGACTCTATTTTAATTGGTGCCTCGTTTGAGCAAGACGTTAGCGTCCTGTTTCTTCATGACGGCGTATTTCAGATAAAGAGCCATCAGCGTGCAGACAGTCATCAGCGAGCAGACAGCCATCAGGGTATAGAAAACCAGAATAGCCTCAAGCAATTCACAAAAACCTATCCAGCACTCGCTGACTTTGGGGTCGATGACACCTATGTTTTAGGCAGCAGTCTCGATGCGCGGGGCTTGAGACTCAACGAGTTAATCATTGAGCCAACCGTGTTAGATGAAACTGCGGTAAGTGAATTGATCGCCCAGCAATACAGAGTGTTTACGTTTTGAGTAGCTTATTTACCATCTCTAATAGCTGGCATAATAGCCATTGGTTGTATGAGAAGCTGGCATTTGCGAGCGCTGGTGATTCAATCTTATTGATGCAGGATGCGGTGTTGGCGGCACATTCACCGCTTAGCTTGGCTTCTTTTTTAGCGAAATGTCAGGCTGTTAATATCTCGGTATATTTATTGAGCAATGATGTCGAGTTACGTGGCGTACAAAACAAATACGTTGACATTATCCAGACAGATTACCTTGGCTATGTCGATTTATTAACTCAACACGATAAGCAAATCGCTTGGTAGATATGACTGAAGTCAATACACTCGAATTTGCTGGTTACAGCTATCCTGTCGATAAACAAGGCTTTTTAAAAAAACGCTTAAGTTGGAGCCAAGATCTAGCGACGCACATCGCTAAACAAGATGGCATTATATTGACAACTGAGCATTGGGAGATCATTAATTACTTTCGAGAGTACTATGAAGACTATAATGTTCCACCGCCGATGCGAATGGTGATGCGTGTATTTAAAAAAGCTTTTGGCGATGAGAATGCCAACAGTCGATATTTACACCAACTGTTTCCTGAAGGGCCGACTAAAACAGCAAGTAAATACGCAGGTCTGCCGAAACCTAAAAACTGTAAATAATATAAGTGAAATGACATCGGCCTGTAATACTATTATATGAAACTTTGTTACCATAGAGCCTTATAATTACGCTAATCAAAAGAAGTTATGAAAACTAATTACAAAATAAACAGTAGTAATCGAACCAAAATCATTGCGACTGTGGGGCCTGCATCAAATAGTGTAGAGATTTTAGAACAACTGATTGCAAACGGTTGTAGCGTATTCAGAGTTAATTTTTCACATGGGTCGCACGAGTCCCATGCTCAATCAATTAAAGCAATTCGCACCGCTGCCAAGAACTTAAATCAATATGTGGCGGTATTGGGTGACTTACAAGGCCCCAAAATTCGAATTGGTGCTATTGTCGGTGATTCCTTTGATCTAAAAGTGGGACAAGAGTTGATTCTTGATTCTGAGATCGTTGATGGCCAAGGCAGCGTTGATGGCGTTAGTTATCTATGTGATACCTTAGCGGAGACTTGTCAAGCTGGTAGCTTACTGATGGTAGATGATGGCCGAGTCCAATTAGAAGTTACTTCGGTTAAAGGAACTGCGATTACGACTAAGGTTCTGGCAGGTAGTAAACTGTCTTCTCGTAAAGGCATTAATCTCAAGGGCGGTGGCTTATCTGAGGATGCGCTTACCGAAAAAGACAAACAAGACATTACGTTTGCTAGTGAACATAACTTAGATTATTTGTGTGTCTCTTTTCCAGTTAGTCCGCAAGATATGCATGCGGCACGTAAGTTATTGGATGACGCTGGTTGTGATGCTAAGTTGATTGCAAAACTGGAACGCGCTGAAGTTGTTGAATCCGAAGAAATCATTGATGACATGATTAATGCATCTGATGCGGTTATGGTTGCGCGTGGTGATTTGGCAGTGGAAGTGGGTTTTGAAGTAGTTACATCATTGCAAAAACAAATTGTTCAACGCGCTAGGTCACTCAATAAACCGGTTATTGTTGCCACTCAAATGATGGAAAGTATGATCGACAGTCCTGTTCCGACCCGTGCTGAGGTATCGGATGTCGCGAATGCAGTATTTGACCAAACTGATGCCGTAATGTTATCCGCTGAAACGGCCGCGGGGCAGTTTCCAATCGAGACCATTCGAGCGGTTTATGATGTGATTGTCGCCACAGAAAAAAATAGCGTTACTCAAGTGAGTAAACACCGGGTTGAATGTGATTTTGTTAATGTTGATGAATCCATTGCGATGGCGACGATGTACACAGCCAATCACCTTAAACAGATCAAAGCGATTATTTGTTTAACTCAATCAGGCAATACGGCACTTTGGATGTCGCGGATCAAAAGCCATTTGCCACTGGTTGCAATGTCCTTCAACGAGCCGACCTTAAACAGAGTAGCCTTATACAAAGGTGTTAAATCAGCCTATTTACCTTTTAATGAAGAAATAAATGATTTTTTATACGATGCCATTGAACGTATTCACGGCCTTGTCAGCTTAGACTCTGGTGATTATGTTGCTATTTCGTTCGGCGATATTGTCGGTGTGAATGGTCAAACCAACACTTTAAAGATATTACAAGTTGACTAACTGTTTTACTTCATCGCTTATCAAGGGCAGGCTTATTTACAAAGAATACTAATGTAAGCGTGTTAAATTCTATTGAATATTCACGCAGCATGCGTATAATTCCGCGATGGAAAATATCAAACAAGCACTCACCTTTGATGACGTCCTTTTAACGCCGGCCAGGTCGGCTGTTTTACCCCGCGACGTCGATCTTTCGACCCAACTCACCAAAGAAATAAGGCTCGGCATTCCCTTGTTGTCAGCAGCAATGGATACGGTTACAGAAGCGCGTATGGCAATTTGCTTAGCGCAAGAAGGTGGCTTGAGTATTATTCATAAGAATATGACGCCTGAGTTACAGGCGAGCAATGTTGCCAAAGTCAAAAAATTTGAAAGTGGTGTGATCAATGACCCGATTACCGTGTCGCCATCAGCGAGTATTGGAGATGTCATTGCTTTAACACGTAAACACCGTATCTCGGGTGTGCCTGTGGTTGATGGTAATAATTTGGTTGGAATTGTTACCAGCCGAGATTTACGTTTCGAAACGCGTTTAGACGAACCGATTTCAAAAGCCATGACCCGAAAAGATAAATTGGTCACGGTAAAAGA
>JALZWI010000009.1 GCA_023299895.1 Arenicella sp.
ATTATTGATTCAATGACTCCCAAAGAGCGAGAGTTTCCTGGATTAATCAAAGGTAGTCGAAAAAAACGTATTGCACTGGGGTCGGGTACTCAAATTCAGGACGTCAACAAAACGCTTAAGCAATTTATGCAAATGCAAAAAATGATGAAGAAAATGGGCGGCAAAGGAAAAATGGCCAAGATGATGCGCGGCATGGGCGGTATGCCAGGTGGTGGTAAGTTACCACCTGGGTTTCCAGGGGCCGGTGGCGGCGGAATGCCTTTTTAGTTTACATTGCCGCCAATTTTTTTAAAAAAAACATTCAATACAAGTAAGAAAAAAATATCTATCTCAATTAGTTTCAGTGGCTTCTGCCTCAGTTTCCGTAACTGCTGCCCCCATACCCATGCCCATAGCTGCTCCCCTAGGTTGCCCCATAGCCCCACCTTGACCCATGCCAGCCATGCCAGCTCCTCCCTGACCCATAGCGGCAGCGCCAGCGCCAGCACCACCCAATTCAGCCCTTTTACTGCTAATACTTTGTTCAATTAAGGCTGCATTTTCTGAGTCAATACCAAGAGTTTTAATATATACCAGATAAGTATCAGCTAACCTTAATCTGCCTTCTTCTATAACACCCAGTGTTGCGTCAACGATTTTACTGTTTAGTGCTACTATTTTTGGATTTAGATTAGCGCTAGAAATTGACTTGTCTTCGATTGCCGTGGTGATAACCGAGTAGGCATTATTAGTTACTGGGGGTACTATATTGTCCTTTTCCATGGCGGTATCGATCATGCTGATTAGATTGCTCTCTTGCTGACTATATTCAGCAGCAGAACGGCTACTCGCCAAAGCAACACGATTTCTCTCACTCTTAATTGTATCTGATGTAGCTTTAGCTTGACTCAATTGTGGCCCGATTCGATCCATCATGGCTACTATGTTGGTGATTTCCTGTGCGGACCCGTTACGTTTCAAATCATTGATATAGCTATTTACTGTGGTGTCTAATTGGTTTTTTATTTCGAAATTTGCGGTATTAAGCGGTTGAGCTACTTGTAATGCTTCTAGTACGTTTATAGCTTGTTCGAATTCAGCATCATCGACTAAGCCTTTATACTCGGCTTCAAGACCGTTAATGATATTGTTTCTGCCTGCGTATGCATCTCGATTATAGGGATCAATTTTTAAGGCTTCGTCATAATAATAGAGAGCGTTATTTTCGGGCGGATTAATATTGCGACCTTCTGAAAGGGCAGTTGCTGCTTGTTGGTTGAATTTGTTCAGAACGATTGCATTGTCAAAAAGGGAATTTGCTGCTTGTTGATTGAGTTCATTAAGAACGGTGGCATTGTCTAAATGGTCAGTTGTTGCTTGCTGGTTGAGTTCATTATCATCAGTTGGTGCATCATTAATTTCATCAGAGGCAATGACTTGATTGTTATCAGGTGATATGTCTTCTGAGCTATTGTTGCCGAACAGGAACCAGCTAGTGACGCCGATAACGACTAAAATTAGTGCACCAGAAGTGACCCATTTGCTTCGATGTTGTTCAGAAATACTATCAAGAGTTACGTTATTCTCAATTGGGCCAACAGCCACTAAATTTTCACCATCAGCTTGTTTTTGAACTAACTCTTTATGTAATTTAGTGGCAGACTCAAAAGATAAAAATAGTTGATTAGGCTTAATGGGTTTATTAAAAGCGCGATATATCAATGGTTGAATACTTGAATTGATAATACCGGCTAAGGCATCAGGCTTGCCAACAACTATAAGCGCTTGGGTGAGTGCTTTTTTCTTAAGTTCGAGAATTTGCTCTATTACTGCCGAAGTATTTCTAGAAATGCCGTCAATATCGAGAATGATAATATCGGTTTTGATAAGCGCAGGGAGTCTATCTATGGCTGATTGTATTGACTCACATCGTTTTAGTTTAAACTCCATTGTATTGCTTTTTGAGATTGAACTAAGCAATTCATTATCTTGAGTAATCAAGACAACAGTCGACTTTTGATTAGACGAATTCATAATATATTCTCCTCATTGATAATACCTCCTACACAATTTTTTATTATTTGATTGGTGCAGGATTGTCTTGAAATTGCTGCTAAAAATACTAAAAATAGTTTAATAGGGCAGCTTTATTTTTTTTATTTACGCTTTTATGTATTGGGTAAATTAGATTATGTTCTTACCCTAAGTTGTTATTTATAATACATATGACCATATACTATAGCAAGTTGTCGACGTTATTAGTCCTTTATTTTTTTAACGGTATGCACTGCGTCTTCGACGTTTTTGTTTTGTTAACACTATGACTAAGGCACAACTGATCCACACACCGCAAGCCATATAAAATAATGCACCACCATCCGTGTTGCCAGAGGCATCCACTACTCGGTTGATGCCTAATGGTGTAAATAGGTGAAAGAAGATAGCGCCTGAAATAACACCTAAACCTAACACCGCCCCTAAGCGCCGTGTGGCGGGGATAATCAATAAGATTGATGCAATTAGTTCAACACCACCAGTGACGATGCCACCAAATTGCTCAAAAGGGAGCGCGATAAAATCAAGCCCAATACTGCTTATCCATTCAGCGATGGTAGAAAAAATAATGTCAGTTTGTTCTGAACCCGTGAACTTAAAGAACAGTGTTTGGGCAAATACAAAGACCACATAAGCGACTAATGCCCACACTAACCATTTTTTATTATTTGTCATGTTTTTTTTATTGGAAATTAAATTAATTCGATACTAACGTCAAAAGCAGCATTACTACAACAAGTAATACTTTTTCACGCAACCTAAAACTGCCCTGGCTTTTTGTATTAAAGGTGCTTTTTCGTTCACAAAGAGATTCAGGTTGTAACGGCGTTTTCTATTGAATCTGCTCGTCCCAATCATTATTTTCAATTGCAACAAAGTAGTCTGGGTCTTCGACCACATTAAGCTCAACCATGTCACCTGCTTTTTTAAGTAATTTTTTACATTCGGCGCTTAAATGAATTAAGTGCAGTGTACGATTGTTCTTCTTATAGCGCATTGCCAGAGCATCAATCGCTTCAATGCCTGAATGATCACAGACACGCGAGTCTGCGAAATCAATAATCACATCAATATTGTCATCTCTTGGTGTGAATTGTTCTGAAAAGGACGAAGTGGAACCAAAAAATAATGGGCCGTGGACAGTGTAATAATGTGAGCCATATCTATTTTCTCGTTTTTCTACCGTGACTTGTTTGGCGTGTTTCCAAGCGAATACTAATGCCGAAATAATAACGCCGACAATAACGGCAATAGCCAAATCAGTGAATACAGTTACTGCCGATACGGTAATCAATACAAACGCATCTTCTTTTGGGACACGGTTGATAATGCGAAAACTACTCCACTCAAAGGTGGCGATAACCACAATAAACATCACGCCGATTAATGCAGCAATGGGTATTTGTTCAATAAGGGGTGAGGCAAATAAAATAAAGGCTAATAAGGATAGCGCTGCGGTTATGCCAGAAAGCCGACCACGCCCACCTGAGTTAACATTAATCATGCTTTGTCCGATCATCGCACAACCACCCATACCACCGAATACTCCGGTGAGAGTATTAGCTAGGCCCTGACCGAGACATTCTCGGTTGCCATTACCGCGTGTCTCAGTTATTTCATCAATCAAGCGTAAAGTTAGGAGTGATTCAATCAAACCAATCGCCGCTAGAATGATTGCATATGGCAGAATAATCCCTAAGGTTTCTAGATTGAATGGTACTGACGGTAGGCTGAATTGAGGAAGACCGCCGGCAATTGATGCGACATCGCCAACGACTTTAGTATCTATATTTAAACCGAACACAGCCAGTGCGACTACTACAATTGCTACCAAAGACGACGGCACAGCAGTTGTTAGCATAGGTAGAAATTTAATAATCACCATGGTGGCCGCGACCAGTCCTAGCATGATGGTTAATTGATCTGCTGGAATCCATGCAACATCAACAATACTGCCTTCAAAAAAAGTACCATTCGCCCAACCTGGCTCGCCAGCAACACCAAACTGACCTAACTGCGCAAGAAAGATCACAATGGCTAGACCATTAACAAAACCTAACATGACAGGGTGCGGTACGAGTCTAATAAAACGTGCAATTCGTAAGAAGCCAGCCGTTATTTGCAATAAGCCCATCAGAACAACGGTAGCGAATAAATATTCAACGCCATGATCTGCCACCAGTGCCACCATTACAACCGCTAAAGCACCGGTTGCACCAGAAATCATGCCGGGTCGGCCACCAGCTACAGCGGTAATTAAACCAACCATAAATGCAGCATATAAACCGACTAAAGGCTCAACACCAGCAATTAGTGCGAAAGCAACGGCTTCTGGGACCAATGCCAAAGCAACGGTCAGGCCTGATAATAGGTCATTTTTGACGCTATTATCGCGACCAGTTAAAATTTCAAACATGGGGTTTCCTGAATATAAGGACTAATTAAATAAAGATATGACAATCAATAATTTACTAACGGCATACAATTCGATCGAATTCTATGTTTGTGAGCGCTATAACACAAGCTAGTCGTTTGAAATAGCGTCATTATTGGTTAAAATTTAGTGGCTTAAGGTGTCGTTCGCATATTTGTTGAGAGAAAAATACAAAACAACCATATTTTCGACTAATTTACTGTAAAAACCTTTTCTTTAGGTGGTTTAACGGCTAAAATCGCGCGCCTTTAAGAGGATTGATGTTTCGGTTCTTAAATAGACATAATTAAACAGACTGTAGAACACTTATATACCTAAGTGTGTTTGCAGCTAAAACATAAGTAAAACAAGAGACTTATTATGGTAACAATTCGTTTAGCTCGTGGCGGTGCAAAAAAACGCCCATTTTACGGCATTATGGTCGCAGACCAACGTCGCTCTCCACGTGGCAAATTCATCGAACGTGTTGGTTTTTTCAACCCGCGCGCAACAGGTGGCGAAGAAAGTTTACGCATCGACACTGATCGTGTTGAGTACTGGATTGGTCAAGGCGCGCAGCCTTCTGATCGTGTCTCAGCGTTGATGAAGCAATTTGCTAAAGGCCCTGAAGCCTTAGAAGCTGAAAAAGCTAAGCGTGAAGAAGCGAAACTTGCTAAAAAAGCGGCTGCTGAAAAAGCAGAAGCAGATGCAGCAAGAGCAAAAGAGCAAGAAGCTAAAAAAGCTGAAGAAGAAGCTACCAAAGCTGCTGAAGCAGAAGCAGCTGCAGAAGAGGCTCCAGCAGAAGAAGTTACTGAGGAAGTTGCTGAAGAAGCACCTACTGAGGAAGCTAAAGAATCTTAGTCTTGTTTTTGATGTGCGTTTAATTAGATGTACATTGAGCTAGGAAAAATTGTTGGTGTTTGGGGCGTTAAAGGGTGGGTAAAACTTCACTCATATAGCCGTAACCGCATCGATATAGCGAACTACTCAAATTGGTGGTTACAGAAAAAAAATGATGATCCAGTCTTATTTAAAGTACTGAATTGTCGTGAACAAGGTCAAGGTGTTGCTGCTCAATTAAACGGCATTAATGATCCAGACCAAGCGATGATGTTAAATGGTCATCGCATATTAGTAAAAGAAACTGATTTACCCAAATTGCCAGAAGGCGAGTACTACTGGCAACAATTAATTGGGTTAATGGTTTCAAACACCGAGCAAGAGATAGGCAAGATATCGTCAATTCTTGAAACCGGTGCCAATGACGTATTGATTATAAACAGACAAGACAATTCAGAAGTCTTGATTCCGTATATCAATAACGATGTTGTTAAAAATATTGATACTGAAAAGGGCACCATGTTGGTTGATTGGGACCCAAGCGTTTTAGAGTAGCAATGGACATACACGTTATCTCCATTTTTCCTGAAATGTTCAGTGCGATATCTGAGCAAGGGGTGGTTGGCAGAGCGATTAAGCAGAATGTATTAACTCTGACATTGCATAACCCTAGAGACTATACGTTGGATGAACGACGTACAGTCGATGATCGTCCTTACGGCGGTGGGCCGGGCATGATAATGATGCCAGAACCACTGGTTAAAACGATCAAAATGGCCAAGAAGGCGGCGAAACAAGCCTTTAAAGATAAACCTAAAGTGGTTTATCTAAGCCCACAAGGGCAGCGGTTTGATCACGCCGCGGCAAATAGTTTTGCTCAAGATGAATCGTTGATTTTGTTGGCGGGTCGTTACGAAGGTGTCGATGAGCGAGTAATACAAAATTATGTGGATGAAGAATGGTCAATTGGTGACTACGTTTTATCCGGCGGAGAGTTACCCGCCATGGTAATGATTGATGCAATTGCACGATTACTACCAGAAAGTTTAGGCAATAGTGAGTCAGCACAACAAGACTCATTTGTGGATGGGCTATTAGATTGTCCGCACTATACCAGGCCGGAAAACTTTCAAAATGAACTAGTACCTGATGTATTGCTTAGCGGCAACCATCAAGCCATTGCGAAATGGCGACAACAACAAGCTTTGAGGCGTACTGTAGATAGGCGTCCAGACTTGTTGGAAAAAATCGAATTAACAGCTGAGCAAATCGAGCTGCTAGAGCGAATAAATAAGTAGTTTTAATTAACAGTCAAAAGGCAGTACTTCCTTGACTACTTGTTGTTTTCTAATGAACTTGGAGATACAGCAAGGTGGGTCAATAGTACCGGCGGAGATAAACATGACTAACATTATTGATGAAATTAATAACGAACAACTGAATAACGATATCCCAGACTTCGG
>JALZWI010000010.1 GCA_023299895.1 Arenicella sp.
GGCTGTCTAATGAATTAGTCATTTCTTGTTATGTTTTATAAGTAAGCGAAAGCAAGAGCGGGATTATACGCGAGCTATAATTCAAGGGAGTGTGTTTTTATTTCAAAGCCTTCTTGTTGATAGTTTTTATAACGTAATCGTCCAGCAATTTTTTGTTCGTCTTGTTGCTCGACAATTTCAGCAATACGAACAAAGTGATGACTAAACACTGGCGTGTTTTGACAAAGATTAATGAGTACATCGTAATTGTTTTTTAAGACGTCATTATTAATCGACTCTCTGTCACCGATGTGTATCAGGCTTTGACCTTTGGAATTTGCAACGTTTTCATGGGCAACAAAACTTGTGCCACTGAATGACCATAAATACTGATCTAGCTGTGCCGTCGATTCTTTAGAGTCAGTCGCGATCAATGTTTTTTTTTGCAGTTTCAGTAATTTGTTAGATAGACGGCTCGCCAATTTATACTTGGCATCGGTGATTTGATTTTCGATCAAATAAAAATCGACTTGCTTGCTCATAGTCATGTAACGTTTGCTTAGCTATGGTCGATCAAGTACTGAGTTAAAATAGGTACAGCGCGACCGGTCGCACGCTTACCTGCTGAGCCACCCCAAGCAGTGCCTGCAATATCTAAATGCGCCCATTTAAAATCTTCAGTGAAATAGGATAGAAAAGAGCCAGCAGTAATTGAACCTGCCGTTGGTCCTCCAATATTGGCTAAGTCAGCGTAGTCACTTTTTAATTGTTGCTTATAGCTCTCTTTAATTGGTAGTTGCCAAGCAAAATCGAGACTTGTTTCGCCGGCCGCTAATAAATTATCGACTACGGTTTGGTCATTGCCCATAACGCCTGCAGTTTGGTGGCCAAGCGCGACAATAACGGCACCAGTCAATGTGGCTATATCAACGACGGTAGCAGGCTTAAAACGTTTGGTATAAGTCAATGCATCACACAAAATAAGCCGACCTTCGGCATCGGTGTTTAAAATTTCGATGGTTGTGCCAGACATGCTGGTGACGACATCACCTGGTTTGTTGGCAATCCCGTCTGGCAGATTTTCAGAACTAGGCACCACACCAACAATATTGATCGGCAGCTTTAATTGTGCCGCAGCAAGGAGCGAACCAAATACGCTTGCAGCACCACACATATCGTATTTCATCTCGTCCATTTTACCAGCCGGTTTAAGCGAAATGCCGCCAGCATCAAAGGTCAAACCTTTACCAACTAGGGCGTGAGGTGCCTGTTTAGGGTCTTTAGCTCCTTGATATTGCATAACAATTAGTTTGGCTGGCTCACGGCTGCCTTTGCTGACAGATAGTAATGAACCCATGCCTAGTTCTTGCATGTCTTTTTCGCTTAATACGTTTACCCTTAAGCCATGCGACTTGCCCAGTTTACGGGCTTGTGTTGCTAAATAACTAGGTGTGCAGACATTGCCTGGCATATTGCCGAGGTTTTTAGCCAGCGTTTTGCCATTATCAATAGCTAGGCCTGTCGCCGCACCTTTTTTCGCCAGAGACATCTGTTGTTTGTCATCACAAAGAATCACGAATTTAGCGTTCTTCGCAGGTTTAGGTGTTCTCGCCGCTTTAGGCTGTTTAATGTATTGGTAATAACTGTCACCGAGTGCTTCTAATAAATGACGGCTTACTGTCTCTGCGCCAAGTTGATTGAACAGCGGACTAAGATCAAAGTTGGCGTTGGTGATGTTGTGTGCTTTAAGTTGCTTGGCAATTTTGTTTAACAAGTCGCGCAATGATTCAGTATTTAATTTTTTGGGGTCACCACAGCCAACTAATATTAATTTTTGTGCATCAATACCAATTGGCAATGGAATACTAATTATCTGTCCATTAGCTGCGCTGAACTGATCTGATTTATCAAGTTGATCGATGATGCCGTTCGACAATTTATTTAATTGAGCTAGCTGCGAACTGAGTTTTTTCAGTGGTTTCATTACCACAACAAGGCAATCGGTTTTTAATTGTAAATTTTTAGTTGCTTTAACTTGATAGTTCACAGTAGGTTCCTATTAAATTTATCTATGTTTAATTGAATATTTGCATTAGATTGTCTATGTAATGATGACTAATGCTGATTTACAGTCACAAACAATGCATAATAAAGGCTGATGATTATAACGCCTTTTCACTAAAGCTGTGACCCAGATATTATCTTTGAATAAGTTTTTATTCTGCCTATTTATTTACTGACATGATTATAAATAAATCGTTCATTAATGAAGTGATTCGTACAGCTTTGGCCGTCACGTTTGTAATTATAAGTATCTTTTTGGTATTGCGAGTCATGGGTTTTTTAAGCCAAGCGGCAGAAGGTACCATACCCGTTGAGGGTGTATTCAACCTCGTGCTATTAAAAATGGTCGGCTATTTGGACGTGATGCTGCCACTGATGTTTTATATCGCGATGATTATGGTATTGAATCGTTGGTATAATGACCGTGAAATGGCAGTGTTGGCCAGTGCGGGTCTCGGGATTATCCATTTTTTGAAACCTACAACTTATTTGATAGTCTTTATCGGAGGGTTGGTTGCTTTCTTTTCTTTCTATTTAGCGCCGCTTTCAGTAGCAAAGGGCTATGCATTGGAGAGCGAGTATCGACAAAGTAATGAAGTGTCGGGTGTCGTAACCGGTCGGTTTGTCGAAGCCAAAGATGGTAATGGCGTGTATTTTGTCGAAGAATATAATCGTGCAACAGGAAATTATGAAAATGTATTTGTTTATCGAGCCTCATTTGAGAGAGAAGGTGTGGTGGTTGCAGATCATGCTTATCGTACTGAAGATGAAAAAACACGTGATCAATTTTTAGTATTGGTCAATGGCACGCGCTATGAAGGCACGCCTGGTTCACCGGATTATCGAGTAATTGATTTTGAGAAATATGCAGTTCGAATTGAATCTAAACATCGTTCGCAACTGTATTTACCGGTCAACGCTAGGCCTAATATAGAGTTGATGGGCTCAGAAGACCCACGAGAGCGAAGTGAGTGGTATTGGCGTGTAGCTAAAATATTCACCTTGCCAATATTAGCATTATTTGCACTGGGTTTATCTTTTGTGGACGCTCGTCGTGGTAAGGCGACTGGTATGGTAATGGCATTCTTAGTTTACTTGACCTATACCAATTTGCTTGGTTATACCGTTACGCTAATCCGAAAAGGTAATGTAACGTCACCTGCGCCAATAATTTTGGTGCATGGTTTGTATTTTGTCATTGCTATTTATTGTTTATACCGGCGCAACTATAACTTGCCCTTGCTGCCGAGTTTGAGCTGGCGCAGGCAGTCGGCTACGTGACTTATTTATAAAGAATATGCGTATTTTAGATTTATATATTGGTAAGACTATACTCAGTCACATCATGGTAACAGTCATGGTGTTACTTGGTTTATTTACCTTCGTAACCTTTATTGATGAGCTGGGCAATCTCGATAGGGGTGCATACGGAATAAGTCAGATTATTCAGTATGTGTTTCTTAGTATCCCAAAAATTTTGTATGAAGTCTTTCCAATGGCGGCCTTAATTGGTTCCATTATGGGTTTATCGGTATTAGCACGAGATTCTGAACTGATTGTGATGCGTGCGGCAGGCATTTCGATTATCAGAATAGTTCTGTCAGTCCTTAAAGTAGGGATCCTTCTAGCCGGAATCGCTATGATCATGGGCGAAGTTGTCTCTCCTTATACGGAAACTAAGGCACAAAAAATTCGTGCCGAATCGATACAAAATAATAATATTGGCCAAGAGCAAAATTTTGGTCTGTGGTTACGTGATGACAACACTTACGTTAATGTTGGCGAAATTCTGCCGGACTTAACACTCTTAAATGTAAAAATATTTGAGTTTGATAATCAAAATTCCCTGCGCTATCTGACGGCTGCCGATCAAGGTGAATATCAAAATCAGCGTTGGTTATTAAAAGGCTTACACCGCACTGCGATTAACGATGAGAGCTCGGCTGCTGATACGGTTTCAGCTGCCTATTGGAGTACAGTAGTGAATCCTGATATTTTACGTGTATTCATGATTCAGCCAGATCAGTTGTCAATTTGGCAGCTAGATCGATATATTGATCACTTGAAAACCAATAAGCAGGAAACCAATAACTATGAACTTGCCTATTGGGCAAAAATTGTGACACCATTTGCAACGGCCGTTATGTTGATTCTTTCAGTGCCGTTTGTGTTTAAAAATGCTCGAAGTGGTAATTTAGGGCGTAGTTTATTTACTGGGATTATGGTTGGTTTGGCGTTCTTTATTTTAAATCGAGCCTTTAGTTACTTTGTACCTCTGTTTAATATTCCCCCGGTTATTGGTGCGGTCGTACCGACTTTGCTCGTATGTATACTGAGCATCGTGATGATACGAAGAATCGTTTAGCGATCTTTTTAAGCTAGCACGTTGAGTGCTTTGAGCTCAGGGCTGTTAATTGCTCAGGGCTGTTAATAACCCCGCTCAGGGCTGTCTGTTAATACAATTGCTCAGGGCTGTACTATTTAATGCACCCGTATAAGACTGTTTTATTTTTTGGGTTGTTGCTCTTTTGGTACAAAGATAATTTGAGTGCCAGATATACTGTCGTGCCAGCTTTGTTTGCGACTATTCAATAAAATCCAAGCAAACCCCATCCCCACTGCAGTCCAAGAGATAATAGCGACACAATAGCGGATCAGAGCGATCTTCCAAGTAATGAATTTCCCATCCGGCTTTATAAGATAAAGATTCCAAGCGCGCATTCCTAGTGTTTGACCACCGTTAGTCCAGAACCAAGCATAGAAAATGAAGCTGATCACAATGCAATTAATAGAAACAATGACACCGCCAACGATTCGACCTGACTGAGATAACTCAATCATTTTTGGGTTTTCTAATGTTGCTGGATCAATGAAAAAGCTCTCAGGCGCAACAAACATAAACACTGCCATCAGTAGGGCAGACGTTACCATAGCAACGGCAAGCAACAGTAAACCGTCATAGACCACAATTAATATACGCTTAAAAAAGCCTGGGGTGTGCATTTTTTTAACCTAATAAAAGTAAAATAGTGGAAACTTAATGAACATAATTATAGCTTAGTAATAGGCAAATAAGTATTTTGTACACAGATA
Organism: Arenicella sp.; assembly: GCA_023299895.1. The sequence continues at coordinate 5,137 of JALZWI010000010.1, forward strand.
CGCTGTCATGTAACGAAATTGTAACAATTAGCAATATTATTTATTCTTAATCGTCAACAATGGCTTGCAAGCCATTGATTTTTATTGTTTTTTACTTTTTGATTAAAAATTAATCAAACCGCTGAATTTGTTGTAACTATGGGCTGAATTGTATTGTGTTAACAAAGTTATCCACAGGCTGTGTGGATAAATAAAAGAGTCACAAATAAGGTTTGAAATAGGTTCAGACTGTAAACGCCTACTTTGCTAAATTTTACTTTTGAATTTTTCAAAGTAGTTAGTTAAAGTGATAAGATATTGTAATAAGAATTAGACAAAACTTACCACCATTCAACTTCGAGGGAAAATATGAGCAAGACCACATTTGCGTATTTAGATAAAGCACTGTCACAAATTAGAGACCTAGGTTTGATGCCAGAAGAAGTTGATGAAGCCCCAGTGGTTGCCTTATTAGAAAAACTAACTGACATAGACGAGAGCAAAGTGGTTGCGATTGCACGTACCTTAAGTCAAGCATCCGTCTTTAATGACATTGTCAGAGAGCAAGTTTCACAAATGACTGTAGGTGAGCGTTATGAAAAAATCACCGAAGCTTTTGATTCGATTCGCAGTGACGCGAAACGTATGGTTGACCAGTTAGATGATGGTAAGGTTGACACCTTTGAACGAGTTAACAATGTTTGGATGAAAGTCACACGCGGCGATATTGCTTCACGCTTTGATGCTATCAAAGACACTTACCTTGAAGTAGCTGCGGACTCACGTGAACAAATAGAACGCGAGCATGTTATTTTAGAGGCCTATCAAGATTTTCGTGGGGCGATTAAACAGTCTGAAATTTATGCGCTTGATGTATTAAAGCAAACTGAAGCGATTTGGAATAAAGCCGAAGGTGCTTTAGGCCAAGCTAACGACACAGTTGCGACATTCCAAGGTGAAGATTTAGCTGAGCGCGCGAAGCTCGAACTCGCGCGTGATGAACGCATGCGAGAATTACAATTTTGTGAAGACCGTTATCAAGTTGCTAAAGATATCTCTGATAACTTAACTGTGAGTTATAACACCTCAGAAGTTGTGATGGCACGTTTAATGCAGACTAACAGTGCCAAAGAGCGTGTATATAAACAAGCGATAACTTTCTTTGGCACTAATGAATCAGTACTCACAGCTTTAACGGCTTCATTCACAGGCCTGTTTGGTCTTCACGAAGCAACGCAAACACTTGAAGCAATGAAAGAAGGTGTCTCTAAAAGCCTAGAAGATCTTGCCGATATTGGTGGGAAAGTTCAAGAAGCAGCGGTACGCGCTGGATACGGGCCGACAATACGCGCCGATGCGGTTAAAAAACTAGTCGACTCGGTTGTCAATTTCCAAGAACGTTCACGAGAAATTATTCTAGAGATGCGAGTTTTATCAACCAAAAATGCTGAAGAAATTCGTGAATCAGTGGAAGATGGTAAACAGCGCATGGCTAAAGTTATTGCTCGTGGTGGCTCTTTAGCATTACCGCATAAATTCTAATTATTGATCTAGTTTGGCCAATTCTGTGTCGGTAGAAAAACAAGCACCATTAGAAGACCTAATGGTAGCAATGGATGTTGTTGATACGTTAAGACATCAACAAGGTTTAGTTGAGCGCGAGCTAGATGCCGGCGGACGCCGTGAACGCTTATTAACTAGGTTACGTGAACTATATCAGGCACAAGGCATTGAAGTGACCGATGCGGTGCTTGAAGAGGGTATTACCGCATTAGAAGAGGAGCGTTTCAAATATAAATCAGTTGAATCCAGTTTTGCGACACGCATGGCGCATATTTGGGTATCTCGTGGCCGTTGGGGTAAGCCTGTTGGTTTTTTAGCGGTGTTGGCCAGTCTTTTTACCGGCGTTTATGTGGTGAATGATGTGTTGCCTGAGCGAGCAATGCGCAATGGTCTGCCTGGGAAGCTACAGACTTCATTCAATAGTATAGAAACAATTTCGAAAAACCCTGCAGTGGTTACTCAAGCTCGCCAACAGCTCAATATCGCTGAGCAAGCAATACGAGCAGAAAATTACGATAGTGCGCAACAAGCCTTGAGTGATCTGCAAGCGGTCAATGAGTCGTTGCAACTCAGTTATTCGATTCGTGTGATATCTGAACCGAATCAAAATTCTGGTGTTTGGCGTGTGCCTGATATTAATGAATCAGGGCGTAACTACTACTTAATTGTTGAGGCGGTTGACGCCAGTAATAATGTGATAGCCTTAGCTGTTTTAAGTGAAGAAACTAACGAACGGGTTACTAAAAAACAGTGGGGCTTGCGTGTCAATGAACAAACTTTTTACCAAATCGCCAGCGATAAACAAGATGATGGCATCATTCAATCCAACGTTGTGGGTGAGAAAAAAGTCGGATTTTTACAGCCTGAATTTTCGATAGCCACAACTGGCGGCACTATTACACAATGGTGAGTTAAATGAATATGTGGAGTGGTACCTTAGCTTTAAATAGTATCGACCAAAGCTTGCAAACTATTCGCAATGACGTTGTGCGACTTGATTCGCAGTTATCCCAATTAACTCAATCTGTCGCGACTAATGAACTGCACCGCAATAGATTGATTAATGATATTGCCAAGGTTCGTCTATCTGCGATAGAGAAGGGCAACTTGCTGACTACAATGTCAGCGGCTGATCATGATGCCTCTGCAATGTTAGAAAAACGAGAAGCCGCATTAATTACATTAAACAAAGAAGTCGAACAATTAAACCAGCAAATTTTAAGCGCCGAAACTGAGCGTGAAGGATTATTAACCAAACTCAATCAAGCGTCACAAGCATCGGTTGATGTTGAGGCAAGTGTTCAAGAACGGTTGAAAGTTGACCCTCAATATTTAGAAAAATTAAGCTACGCCAGTGAAGCTGATTCGGTTGCACAAGAATCCAGCCAAAAGGTTGAGCTCGCTCTGCAAGATATGACAGACAAAGCAAAGCCTTATAAAGCTGATGCCTTGTTTATGTATTTGTATGAGCGCGACTTTGGTACTGCTGACTATATGGGGGGTTTATTAACACGGTTTATGGACGGCTGGGTCGCTAAGCTTATTAAATACGAAGCCGCACGTATCAACTTTTGGAATCTATCTGAAATTCCAGAACGTTTAGAGCAGCATGCGCAACAAGCCATAAACGTCGCTGATGAAGCCAGTATGGCTGTTCAGCAATTAGAGCTAGATGCTCTCGAGCAAGCAGGTATTGAAGGCCTAAATCAAAATGCCGACTCACTGCGTGACGAGTTAGATATATTTGATGATAAGTTAGAAGCAATCGAAGCCGAGTTAAATCAAAAACTAGAGCAGCGAGTAAGCTTTTCGGCAGGGCAAGATGAATACCTGCAAGGCACCTTGCAACGCTTAAGCGGAGCATTACAACATCAAGATTTAAACTCAGTGCATCGTTATGTGCAGGCCACAGTCTCACCGACTGATGATCGCTTAGTATTGGAATTGCAAGCGCTTGATAATCAACTCGATGGTGTTGAAGACGATTTGTCCGACATTAGACGTCTGCATGATAATAAAATCAGCCGTTTGAGAGAACTTGAAAGTGTCCGCAGTAATTTCAAAAACTCACGTTTTGATGATGTTCGATCAGGTTTTGGTAATAAAACATTATTGACTGGGGTGCTTGCACAATTTTTACAAGGTGTTGCCTCTGGCTCCGATGTGTGGCAAGTCATTCAACGTAACCAGAGATACCGTAATGTTGGCTCAATACCGGATTTTGGTAGTGGTGGTTTAGGACGAGGCAGAGGGCGCATTAGTCGCGGCAGTTTAGGTAGTGGAAGCTTAGGTGATATTGCTGATATTCTAAATGGCGGTGTTGCTGGTAGTCGAACTCGACGAGGCTCAACCTGGAACTGGCCAAAGCCTAGACGGGGAGGTGGAGGTTTTCGTTTTCCTTCAGGTGGTGGTCGTTCTTCTTCTGGAGGTTCACGCAGTGGCGGAGGCTTTAAGACGGGTGGTGGTTTTTAATAGTTCAAAGTATTTTTAACTGATATTGCAAAGTAAAAAGGATTTCTAATTTAGATCGCGCACATTAGGCATAAAACGGGTAAAATTGTGCCCATGAACTTTGTAGATGAAGCAGAAATAACAGTCCACGCTGGTAACGGTGGCAATGGCGCCATGAGTTTCCGTCGTGAGAAATACATTCCACGTGGCGGCCCTGATGGCGGTGGCGGTGGCGCAGGTGGCAGTGTCACCTTATGCGCGGTCGAAGGCTTGAACACGCTGGCTGACTTTCGCTTTGTGCGTCATTACGAAGCCAAGAGCGGCAACACAGGTGCAAGCAAACAAAAGACGGGTCAAAGTGGTGATGAACTCGTTGTTAAAGTGCCAATAGGTACCACCATATATGATGCCCAAACTGAAGAAATAATTGCCGACTTAACTGAAGTCGATCAGCAAGTGGTCGTTGCCCGTGGTGGTGAAGGTGGTTTAGGTAATACCACATTTAAATCAAGCACTAACCAAGCTCCGCGCAAAATCACCAAAGGTAAGCCTGGTGATGCGCGTGCCTTACGTCTTGAGCTAAAAGTACTCGCTGATATTGGTTTATTAGGTTTACCTAATGCGGGCAAGTCAACGTTTCTGAGAGCAGTCTCGCAAGCGACACCAAAAGTAGCCAACTACCCCTTCACTACCTTACACCCAGAGTTAGGTGTAGTGAGTTTAGGTATGGGCAGCAGTTTTGTCATCGCCGACATTCCGGGTCTGATCGAAGGTGCCGCTCAAGGAGCGGGTTTAGGCATACAGTTTCTCAAGCATCTAGCACGTACACGTTTGTTGCTGCATATTGTTGATATCGCCCCTTATGGTAATGAAGAAGCTGATCTAGCCAATGACGTCACCACGATCATTGGTGAGTTGTCTCAGTATAGTGAAGACACCGGGGCCGACTTGGATCAACTTGTTCGTTGGTTAGTGATTAATAAAAC
>JALZWI010000011.1 GCA_023299895.1 Arenicella sp.
GAAATCTACGGTCCAGAGTCGTCTGGTAAAACAACCATGACGCTGCAAGTGATTGCAGAGTGCCAAAAAGCGGGCGGCACGGCAGCGTTTGTTGATGCTGAGCATGCGCTCGATCCTGTCTATGCGCGCAAGTTAGGTGTAGACGTAGATGAGCTCCTGATCTCTCAGCCTGATACCGGCGATCAGGCATTGGAAATCGTTGACATGCTGGTACGTTCCAGCGCCGTTGATATCATTGTGGTGGATTCAGTGGCAGCACTGACACCTAAGGCAGAAATCGAAGGTGACATGGGCGATACTCACGTGGGGCTTCAGGCGCGGCTTATGTCGCAAGCCTTGCGTAAACTGACGGGCAATATCAAGAGAACCAACACACTCGTTATTTTCATCAACCAGATTCGTATGAAAATCGGTGTGATGTTTGGCAGTCCAGAAACAACAACGGGCGGTAATGCGCTTAAGTTCTATGCATCCGTACGACTGGATATCCGTCGTATCGGCGCAATTAAGAAAGGCGATGAGATTTACGGTAACCAAACACGCGTTAAAGTCGTTAAAAATAAAGTAGCGCCGCCATTTCGTCAAACAGAATTCGATATCTTGTATAACGAAGGTATTTCCCGTGAGAGTGAGCTGATTTCACTCGGTGTAGATAACGATATTGTTGATAAATCGGGGGCTTGGTACAGTTATGACGGCACTCGAATTGGCCAAGGTAAAGACAATGTTCGAGATTTCTTGAAAGAAAACAAAGACATGGCCGACGAAATTGAAGCAAAAATCCGTGCAATTTTATGTGTTAGCCCAGAAGATCAGAAAAAAGCAGATGAGCTTGCCATGACTGAAAAAACGGAAGCACTAGCAAGCACTGCTGTTAAACAGGAAGACGATAAAGAAGATGCCTAACCGATAATAAGACAGGTTTTATCTAAGGTTTTGATTAATGAGAATTCTTAATCCAAAAAAATCGTCTGGTTCAAGCGGCGTAACCGTTAATGAATCAGGCGATTTGTCGTTTGATAAGGTTCAAAATTCACGAGCCGATAAGTTTGCTACCCTAAAAGCCTCACTGGCTGAAGTTACTGAAATCGGCGACTCGGTTCAATATCGAAAAAAATCGAATAAAAAAGTGGGTAATAACTACAAATCAAATAAGACTCATAAGGCCAAGAAGCCAGGCCGGCGGGCTGTTGATGCCAATGAGACGCCCGAGCAAGCCAGAAAAAAGGAATACAGTTATTTGTATCAAAAGGGCATTCATTTGCTGTCAATGCGTGAACACAGCGTTAAAGAAGTTAGCACAAAGTTATCAGCTAAGTCGGACAGACTTGATTTGGTGTCAGCGGTGGTTGATGAGCTGATTGATAAAGACTATTTATCCAATAGTCGTTTTACTGAAAGTTATGTTCGAGCAAAACAGTTACGTGGCTTTGGGCCGACTAAAATTCGAAGTGAATTATCAAATAAAGATATAAAAAACAATATGATAGAGATTTATCTTGATGCAAGTTCTGCAGTTTGGTACGACAGTGCGCAAAATCAATACACGAAAAAGTATGGAGACGAGCCAATAAGCGATTATAATACTTGGACAAAACGTGCTCGATTTATGCAGAGTAGAGGCTTCACTATGGAGCACATTCATTCAACCGTGCCACAAGTGGAAAGTAATTAACGATTATTTGCTTGCCAATTGTTTGCTAATTAGCTACTGATATAGCTATGCTGATTAGGTTGCTTGTATTTACTACGCAACGACACAAATAAAATTATTTAGCATCGTCAGTTTATTCAACTGATGGCTGATTTACGTTGAATACGAGTGTTATGAAAACTGCCCAACTTAGACAAGATTTTTTAGATTACTTCGCGCAAAAAGGCCACAGTAAAATTGCCAGCAGTTCACTAGTGCCAGATGACGACCCTACTTTATTATTTACTAATGCGGGCATGGTTCCATTTAAGGATCTGTTTCTTGGTAATGCGCAAGCTGACTATGTGCGGGCCACGTCATCGCAGCGTTGTGTACGTGCAGGCGGCAAGCATAATGACTTAGAAAACGTTGGTTATACTGCTCGCCATCATACATTCTTTGAAATGCTTGGGAACTTTAGCTTTGGTGATTATTTCAAGCATGAGGCGATTCAGTTTGCGTGGGAGTTCTTAACCATTGAATTAGGGTTGCCAGCTGAAAAGCTATGGATAACCGTTTATGAAAAAGATGATGAAACAGCGGACATTTGGCTAAAAGAAATTGGCGTTAGTGCTGAACGTTTTTCACGTATTGGTGAAAAAGATAATTTCTGGTCAATGGGCGATGTTGGTCCATGCGGTCCATGCAGTGAAATATTTTACGATCACGGCGAACAATACTGGGGTGGCCCTCCGGGAACGCCAGAAGAAGATGGTGATCGTTATATCGAGATATGGAACCTCGTGTTTATGCAGTACGAACGAAGCAAAGACGGTACTTTAACGCCGTTACCAAAACCATCCGTGGATACGGGCATGGGTTTAGAGCGTGTTGCAGCTGTCATGCAGCATGTTAATAATAATTATGAAATTGATTTATTCGCGAACTTAATCAAATCAATTTGCTCGGTCGTAGGCTGCAATGATCAAAAACATCATTCAGTACGAGTGATTGCTGATCATATCCGTTCTTGTTCGTTTCTAATTGCTGATGGCGTTTTGCCATCAAATGAAGGTCGTGGCTATGTACTGCGCCGAATTATTCGTCGCGCGATCCGTCATGGCTACCAACTGGGTGGTGAGACACCTTTTTTCTATAAGTTAGTTAAACCACTTTCAGATGAAATGGGGCAAGCCTACCCAGAATTAATTGAACAACAAGAGGCTATAGAGGAAGCACTTAAAAAAGAAGAGTTACGTTTTGCTGAGACACTTGAACAAGGTTTGAAGATCTTTGATCATAAACTCGCCGACCTTAAAGGTAGCATTGTGCCTGGTGATTTAGTCTTTTTGTTATACGATACTTATGGTTTTCCCGCGGATTTAACAGCAGACGTGGCACGTGAGCGTGAGTTAACCATTGATCAAGAGGGTTTCAAAAAGTTGATGGAAGCGCAGCGTGAACGTGCTCGCTCCAGCAGTCAATTTTCTGGTCGTGATGAAGTGTTTATTAAAGTCGAACAAGCAACAGAGTTTGTTGGTTATAAAGGTTTAAATAGCA
>JALZWI010000012.1 GCA_023299895.1 Arenicella sp.
AGAAAAAGAAGTATTGAAACGAGAGGACTTTGCTTTGTTATGCGAGGCAATTGACCAGCTCCCAGCACAGTGTCGTAAAGTTTTTATTTTAAAAAAAGTGTATGGATTATCACAACGAGAAATTGCTGAAAAATTGAGCTTGAGCGAAAGTACTGTTGAAAAACATGTTGCTAAAGGTCTCTTTAGAACAACAAGATTTTATGCTGACGCAACTAAAAAAACGGATGTCTCAAGTAAACAAAATAAACCTTATAAAGTGTCTATTGCTAAAGCAAAAGATTTAAAAAGCTAACTATATTATGAATACTATTCGTTTTCCTGATCCAGAAATTGTTGCACTGCAAGCATCTAATTGGATCGCAAAAATTGACCGCTCGCTTACTCCAGCTGAGAACAAGCAATTTAATGATTGGCTTGATGAATCACCAGTGCATGGTGAAGCATTGATCAAGTACGCAACCATGTGGGACATGCTCGATGTGCTTAGGCCAATGGCAAAAATATTACCAATCGAATTGTTTGTAGAAAAATCGACAGTGGGTCTTGAAACTTCAGATCAAGAGCCATTAGCGAATCAAGAGCCATTAACTGATAAAGAAGTATCGCAAGATCGTAGTACTCGTAAATTCGTTTATGCTATCGCTGCGTCGATCACCTTAGCAATCGGACTATTTTCACTTCTGCCGTCTACGCAACCTAGCTCACCAGCGACAACGACATTAACTCAGACCGAAAATATTGTTGAAAGTGAGCCAATAAAATATCTAACAGAAGTAGGTGAAAGTAAAAACTTGACTCTCTCTGATGGTAGTGAGTTAAAGTTAAATACTAATACTGAAATTTTGGTTGAGTATTCTTCGGGTTTTCGCAAAGTTGAGATTGTTAGAGGTGAAGTCTACTTTGATATAGCAAAAAATATCGACAGACCTTTTATTGCTGTCACTGCGGACGGCAATATTACCGCTGTTGGCACGGCCTTTAATATACAACTCAGTCAGTTTGGTGGCACGGAAGTATCAGTTACGGAAGGCAAGGTAAAGGTTGATAATTTTTCTGGTCTAAATAGCATTAGCTCACAGAGTGCAGAAGTGTTTTTGTCAAAAGGTCAAAAAGCTCAAATTCGAGAAAAAACAGCCGAAGTTAGTTCACCAGTCGACCTTAATTCAGAGCTTGCTTGGCACAAAGGCATGGTGCTGTTTAATGGCGAAACTCTTGAACAAGTAGTTAATGAGATTGGGCGATACACTCCATTAAATTTTAAAATTCTTGATCCTGAAATTGCATCCGTACAAGTGGGTGGTTATTTTAAGACAGGCGATATGGAGCAATTACTGGTGATTTTAGAACAAAACTTTGGAGTTCAGTCACAACGACGTGGCAATCAAATCGAACTGTCTAGAAAGCAATAGAGACAAACTTCTTTATATCGCTGTTGACTGATAGCCAAGGTATTTATTTAACAAAAATTCAAATTTAAGTAGTGGATTTTTTTTATTTGATTCTCTCTATATATAAGTCGTGTGATAAAACGTACACAGACAGTGTAATATGGTCGTCATGAAAATTAATTTTTTGATGCCATTAATACTGTGTAGTATATTTTATTCAGTTCACCTAGGTGCACAGAATAGTAGCGTTGAAGATGAATTTTACTTCAGTATCCCACGTCTTTCGGCCGACCAAGCATTAATTAGATTCGCTAGACAAGCCGAGATAACATTGTTGTTTCCATACAATGACGTGAAGAAATTTAAAACGCGACCATTACACGGTCGATTCACTGTCTACGGTGGTTTACAGCTCATGTTATCCGGTACGGATATCGAGATAAGTGCTGGTCTTGGAAATGATCTGAGCGTGTCGCAAGAAAACGACTCATTCAGTGAACAACAAACCCCATTAGAGGATAGAGAGATGAATAAATTTGGCAAAAGGCTACTTCCTGGTGCAATTACACTAGCAGTAGCAACCACCACCGGTGTGGCAACAGTTCAAGCTCAGCAAGACCAAGCAAACACAATTGAAGAAGTAATGGTCCTTGGCAGTAGAAGCGTTAAAGCACGTTCAGCAGCAGATTCGCCCGTACCTGTAGACGTAATCAGCGGAGAAGATTTTTCATCATTAGGTAATGGCGCTGATATTACCGACAACCTTAAAGCACTTGTTCCATCTTACACTGCAGCGCCAGCGACAGGTGATGGCAGTGCGTTTATTCGCCCGACATCGTTACGCGGTATGTCTCCCGATCAGACATTGATTCTGGTCAATGGTAAGCGCCGCCACCGTTCATCGCTGGTACAGTTTTTTGCACCAGCAGCAGGTAATGGTTCGCACGGTGTAGATGTCGGCATGATCCCGAGCATTGCCTTAAAAAATATTCAAGTTCTACGTGACGGTGCAGCAGCTCAATACGGTTCGGATGCAATTGCGGGGGTTATGAACTTTGAACTTAAAGACGCTGATGAAGGCGGTCATGCAGAAGTCACCTATGGCGAATTTTATGACGGCGAAAGCAGTTTTAAAGTCGGCGCTAATTTAGGTTTTAAACTAACCGATAATGGCTTTTTGAATGCCAGCGTTGAATACGTTGATAACGATGCTTTATCGCGTGGTGTTATTCGCCCAGATGCCCAAGAGTTGGTTGATGCGGGTGTTGATGGTGTCGGTGCAGACACACCTTTTGGTGACGAACCATTCACTCAAACATGGGGCCGTCCGGAAACAGAAGCGCTTAGATTTGCTTGGAACTCTGGCATTGAGCTAGACAATGGTGCTGAGCTGTATTCGTTTGGTAACTATGCAGATACAAAAGGCCGTTATCGTTTTTTCTATCGTAACCTTTCCAATTCAGCCGTCACGAGTACTTGTGACTTAAATCCGGCCCTGCAGCTTTGTAGTGTTGGTTTCACACCGTTCCTAGATGGTGATCAAACTGATCTGAGTTTTGTTTCAGGAATTCGGGGCGAGTTTGGTGGTGGTACAACGTATGATTTCAGTATTGGTTATGGTAAAAATGAGTTGGATTATTTTCTAAACAATACCATCAATCCAAGCTTACCTTTACTTGCTGATGGCACGCCAGTACAAGACTTTGATGTGGGCGGATATGAACAAGAAGAACTTAACCTAAATGCTGATTTTTCAACAGTCTTGAGTGACGCGTTGTCGTTGTCCTATGGTGCTGAATGGCGTGAAGAAACGTGGACATCTCTGATTGGCGATGCGAATGCTGGTGTTGGCGCTGGGCCGAGTGGTTTTACCCCGCCTACAGAATCAGACGCAGGTGAATTTGATCGAGATAACTTCGCTCTTTATGCTGACTTAGAGCACGATATCAGTGATCGTTGGTTGATGCAGTATGCAATTCGTTTTGAAGATTTTTCTGATTTTGGAACAACCACCAACGGCAAAATTGCTTCGCGCTTCAATGTGACTGATGCCTTTGCTTTGCGTGGCGCAGTGTCAACCGGTTTTCATGCACCAACACCTGGTCAAGCTAACATATCCTCTATTATCACTACCTTTGATGGCAGTACTGGTGACCTTGTACTAGAAGGGTTAGTACCAGCAACAAGTGATGCAGCTATTGCAGCCGGCGGTCGCGAGTTAGTCGAAGAAGAGTCAACCAATATTAGTTTCGGCTTTACTACTAGTTTAGGCAGTGCGTGGGATCTTACGGTTGATTACTATAATGTCGAAGTTGATGATCGTATTTATCGCACTGGTGACATTCCGATTCCCGGCACAATTGATAACACATTATCGTTTTATACCAATGCGCTAGATCTAGAGCATGAAGGTTTTGATGTTGTATTAAACGGTTCTATCAATTGGGGTAACGTCGATACGTCTGTTACCTTCGCTTATGCGCATAATGAAATTGAAATTACTGGCCAATCACAAGTCCAAGGAATCAATCCTGTTAGTGATGCAACGATTGAAGATATCGAAAATAACTACCCTGAAGATCGCTTTAC
>JALZWI010000013.1 GCA_023299895.1 Arenicella sp.
ACTCCTTGGAATCAGCATTGAATATCTGTCATTTGCTTAAATTTATTGGTGAGTCTGATGATTTTAAATCATTAAATCATTAAATCATTAAATTATTAAACATTCCAGGCACTTCAATACTCGGAGCACCACCAGAATAGCTTGGTTGCATACGAGGAAAAACGGTGTTACCTGAGCCAGGCTCTATCCAATCGCAGACCCTAGAAAAGAAATGATCGAACTCTGTTCGAGGATCAATATCGGGAGTTCTGTTTGGTTCCTCATCATACTTAATGATTTCGGATTGCGGAAACATTTCACCATAGAGTCCCCCCTGACACCTTTCGCCAATAACAAACATCAAGTTAGCGCTGCCATGATCTGTACCGTTATCTCCATTGTCACGAATTTGTCGGCCAAACTCCCCGGCCATAGTGATGACGATATTGCTTCGATCAGATGTGCTTAAACTTTGCCATAGTGCCGAAAAACCACCATGTAAAGCATTCGAATTTGATGGGTTTGAGCCAAGTTGGCCTTCGAAGATATCTCGGAGGTTTGATTCAATACCTCGATCTACATATGGATTGGTCGGATCTGTAGCCAGCACACCCGGAATTTGGCGCTGATTGCCATGGGTATCCCAGCCACCATAATTCATTGATAATACTCGTGGATTAAGTGCTAATGTTTCGCCGCCGACATCTACCGCAACATCATTCCATGCGATCATGTCGTATAAATTACGAATCTGACGTCCAAAGCTATAGCTGTTATTAACAACGCGACGAGCGCTCCCATCACTTGGGTCTGGATTAACAGCTTGCCCATTAATACTAACGCCATCTGAATATAATGCTTCGATCACTTGTGGTATCGGGGTTGTTGCGACACGACCGGCAATCGCTTTGCCAAACTCGCGGGTTTTCAACTCATGATCCATAAATTTTTGATAAGCCGCACCTATTTGCTCCTGACGAAGCGCTGCGTAATAACCCTTAGCGGCACGTGACATTTTATTATCAAAGTCATAATGCGGTGAATTGCCACTCTCTGTAGGATCAAATAAGCCAAGGTTTCTTGAGTCATTGACCACAATTAAATCACTATTATCAATCGCATTACGGTTATAGTTTGGCGCATTACCGACTGGGCCAAAGATAAAAGGGCTTGGTGAACTAGTAAGCCCAATCGGATTACCTCCTGCAGAACGAGCTAATCGCCCACCCCAGCCAGATCGGTCTTGATTGTTCAATGACGTTAACACATCACCTTGATGAAGCATCAAGGAAGACAAATCATGAGCACGATTAGTTCCACCTACGGCATTAAAAATTAGCGCGACGTTGCCCGCTCGAAACATATCAATCAGCCAGCCAGCCTCTTTCCAAATACCGAAAGTAACACCATTGTTTAAGTTTCCAGCATCAACTAAACCACCAGTCCAATTACTGCCTCCTACCGTTATGTGATAATAATCTTGATCCCAGCGTTGCTGTGGGCTTTGATTTGAACCAGCTAGGTTATGAGAACGAATACGATTAGACCAGTACTTGCCGCCAAATGTATTTACATTACTGCTGTAGGCTGGAACAACCAAATGACGTAAGTCAGGACCGCCATCCAGAAATAAATCTATTAATATTCGGCTTTGCAGTGGTACTGGCATTGCAGTAGCACGCGAAACTAAAGTGGGCAAAGCGCCTGCACCATAAAGTAAGCTAGAATACAGAGCCGTTTGCAGAAATTGCCTGCGATTAAAGTTATCAGTGCTCATTGTTGGCCCTCCGCAAAAATGAAAGGTGTTGTGAAAATAAACCCGAGGGCACTGCTCACACGTTCTCGCGTATGCTTTCTTAAATCTGCTCCATCATTTGCATGTTGCGATCCAGTCGCATTCAATTGCAAAGTTTCATTGCCGAGCAGAGTTAAAATTTGTTGGACTTGCGGGCTATTCGCTATTTGATTACCTGTGAATTGGCCATTTAGTGCAGTAAGTTCATGTGCTAAGAAGCCAGTCGTATTGTCATCGTTTTGGCGGCAAAAATCATCCCATCGATTTGTCGCTAAAATATCAGTAATAGTCGCACTTGGACTTATATCTTCTGGATCATAGGCGTGATCAGCAACCACACACATCACCAAATTAAAATCAAAAGCATGATCTCCATCACTGTTACTCCCTGGGTCATCTATCGCCGCACCTAATAATGAGTAAAGATGAGCGCGCTCTAGTTCGGTGTAATTATCCATATTACCCACCGCGTGATTCCATAACCATTCAGCCACATCAGACACATAAAAATTACCATCCGCACGCTGCGGTAAAACCGTTTCCCATTTTTTTTGCCAAGACTGACCAAGATCGCAGGTATCACAGACCACAGCGTCTCTCAAGTGATGCTCATCATCTGTTAAACGATTATAGTTGTTCTCAAATGCCAGCGAAGAATCTGAAGCCTCGGTTGAAGTCTGACCACCAAAGACATTATGCGCAGGCCTAAAAAATTCACCTGCAAAGTCATCATCAATAATACTTCCAACTGTTCGACCTGCTCGCCCATCATTATAATAAGCACCACCAAAATACGCTTCTAAATTATCTAGATTATTTTTATTTGCTATGTATAAAGCACGTTCATGCGTGGTTAAATACTTAAAATGGACATTGCTGTGGAACATCGAAGAGATTGCATAGGTATGAATGAAGTCTAAAAAATTTCGATTGACTTGCATTGCTGCCCAAGCGTTTCTTAACCTAGCTTTACCGCCTTCACTTAAATTATCGTCAGCCAGTACAGAAACAATCATTACCGGTAAGTTTTTCAAGCTTTCAGGGTGTTGTATTGAAATAGGCATCAAATTATCAATTTTCGAGGCCGCACTTGCTCCTACGATAGAGGCGCCCAAAATATCGACACTAGCCAAATGATGTTCTTCATCATCAAGGCCTTTTTGAAAATCAACATCTAACGCAAAACCGAAGTCATTAATATAAGGGACCGGCATACCCGTCAACATTTTTGCTGTTTCTGGAATGGTGACATTTTCATGGATGTCTGAGTTATAACCTGTGCTAGGATCATCGACGCCAAAAATACCGTAATAAAGTTGATGTATCTCACGCGCAAAATCGTCATTGCATTCACACTCTTGAGTCACTTCATTCCATTCATTATTACGATGTCCATACTGCATTGCCGCAGCTGCGGATTTAGCAGCAACCCCCATAACATCTTTATAGGGCAGCCCGGCTTCATGCGCCGCCATGATTTCATCGTAGTAAGTAGCCATTTGCGCTCGGCTTACTGACGCGTCGATGTTTGTAGCGAGATGATAGTTTGTCTCCCAAAAACCAATTTTCTGACGAAATGGGTTTAACCCTCGGACCGTAATCATTCGATTGTAAGCATCGTCAAAGTTATAACCATCAAGCCCATATTGATCACGATTTTCTAGTGGAATCGGGATATCAGAAGAAGGACTCGAGATATAGTTTTGAAAGCCTGTGAGTGTCCCTAAATCTAAATTAGTATTTGCCGTATCTGTATAAGTTTCACCAATAGCCAAGGGTGACAATTTTAAATTATGTTCGTCAAAATTAAGCATTTCTAGAATAGCACCACTCGCATCCATATCTGCCCAAGTCTGAATCTGCGAATCGGTAGCATGCCCACCAAAGGCGAAGATTTTTAATACCTTGCGCACTGCTCGCCCATCCCAACCACCGCGCGTTACCCGTTGCAAGCCGTTGAGACTTTCTTGGTACGACGGTGCCAATTCAAAACGATCTATCGCGACATTGGCTCCAGAACCAATCGCGGTAATCGTCACATAGTTGATCGAACGTTGCTGACTTTCAGAAATGACATAGCAATTATCTGTCCCTTGCGATGCTGTCACAGGCTCTCCGTTCACCCGAACAATAAAATTGCCAGAATTGACAGTAACGTCAAAGCAAATTTCGACCCCTTCTTCTTGCAAGTCAAACGCCGCATAGACCACGTTGGATTCTGTGGCATTAAATGTATCACTTTCCAATTCAGGAAATTCCAAATCCACACGCTCACCGACTGGTTCATCAATTGGCTCTTCTCGACCTGACAAGAGATACATATTGACTACAGTCAGAACTGCTGCCAATTTTTCTGGAGATAATGATGATTGGGCTTGTGCAGTTCGATTTACAGTTAAACAAAAAGAAATTACTGCTATGACTAACAGACAGCTTAAGGCTGCACTAAAACTGGAGTACGAAGACTGCGTTACTTTTAATTTACTATTCGACACATGAATAGTGTCAACAGTCTTTCCATATTTAGCTTGTTGTAACATTTTCGGGTACCGACTTATTATTGAATTGTCGCGTTTTAATTTTGCTGCTTTCTATACCTATTCAAAGTACATGACACTCTTTTTAATGTAAGAAATAAAATTTCACTTGAGCACCCAACCGCCCACAACTAATATAGGGACTTCTTCACGCCATTGCGAACAATGTTAATTTAAGTTAACAAGTTATTGATTCTATTGGCCTGTGACAAATTTTGTCACTCTATTCTTTGATGTATAAACGTTTATCATTGAACTAATTATGAAAATAAACCACCTTGTTGTTGGCCCAATTGTATCTATCAGTTTTTTTGCATTGCTTCTTATTAACGGTGTTGAATATATACCTGCAATCACTGCTGCAATCACTTGCCTGACGGCTTGGTGGTGGGCAACCGAAGCATTTGCAATACCTGTTACCTCATTAATACCCTTTGTAGCATTTCCATTATTTGGAGTAATTAATCATCGAGAAGCGGCGGCTGGTTTAGGGTCGCATATTATTTTATTGCTCTTGGGCGGTTTCCTCATGGCCAAGGCCTTGGAAAAAACTGGCGCGCATAAACGCTTCGCGATGTTGATTCTACGTAAAGTAGGCAGCAACAGTAATAAAAAATTAATACTTGCCTTTATGCTCGCTGCGGCATTTTTGTCGATGTGGATTAGCAACACCGCAACTTGTCTTATGCTAATGCCGATCGTTTTGGCTGCCTTAGCTCAACTTAATAATCCAAAAATGACCATGCCATTGATTTTAGCGACCGCCTACGCGTGCTCAATTGGTGGTATCGCGACCTTAATTGGCACACCACCGAATGTTATTTTCGCCGGTATCTACGAAGACGTTATTGGCCAAGAATTTGGGTTTTTGCGCTGGCTAAAAATTGGTTTGCCGATTTCAGTTATCGCGCTGCCAATTGCTTGGTTTTGGTTAACACGAAATATAACTGGCCGAGGTACAGTTGAACTACCTAAAGCAGAAAATTGGAGTATCGATCAAAAGAGGGTGGTTTCGATCTTTGGCATCATCATTGTATTATGGGTATTTCGTTCTGAACCTTTTGGTGGTTGGGCTGGAATACTAGGTTTGCCAGGCGTGGGTGACTCAACGGTCGCGATGCTTGGTGCCGTGCTGATGTTTATGACTCGATCTAACAACGGTGGCGGTCTGCTCGATTGGGAGACTGCAGTAAAAATTCCGTGGGGTATTATTTTAATGTATGGCGCAGGCATTACCATTGCCAAAGCTTTCGCCGAGAGCGGTTTGGCTGACTTGCTCGGTGTTTTTCTTGGCAGCTTTATTGATGGTGTGCCGATCTATTTATTGTTGCTGTTTATTTGTCTCTTGATTACCTTCATAACCGAACTGAATTCAAATTTAGCAACCACGACTTTAGTGATACCGATTTTGGCTGCTACTGCTTTGGCGACCGACATGTCAGCTGAACTGTTAATGATTCCAGCAACCATCTCAGCATCTTATGCTTTTATGTTACCAATCGCGACGGGTCCGAATGCCATCGCCTACGCAACAGAAAAAATTACCGTCAAACAAATGATTCGTGAAGGTCTCAGACTCAATCTGATTTTGGCATTCGTAACCAGCGCAATTTGCTACTTAATATTCACCTAAACTTAAGCTAAAGCCTTCGAGACAATTTCTCTAACGTCTTTAGCTAGACTTGTCTGCGAATTGATCCGCTCTAATTCGGCCTTCATCATTTGCGAATAAGGTGCGTCATAAGCACGCCAATTATTAAAACTCCCAACTAGACGCGCAGCTATTTGCGGGTTGATCGCATTCAGCTCAATAATTCGATCCGCCAACAATTCATAACCCGCTCCATTGTCTTGATGGAAACCAGGTATATTGCCAATAAACGCGCCAATAAGTGAACGTACTTTATTTGGATTGGTAATTGAAAATGCCGTATGTTTCATAAGGGCTTTTACCGATGCGAGCGTGGCCGCTCGAGGCACCGTTGCTTGCATTGCAAACCACTTATCTAAGACTAAGGCATCATCGTGCCAACGTGCAAAAAAATGTTCAATTAAGTCTGCCGTTTGCTCATAGTTAGAATGTGCTAATGCACCGAAAGCAGCCAATCTGTCTGTCATATTATTGGCGCCCATATACTGCTCATGCGCTAATTGATAATACTCAGGCTGTTCACAGGTCACCAAATAGTTAAGCGCTGCGTTTTTCAATGCGCGCTCAGCCATTGCTAGTGCCTCTAAGGAAAACTCGTTATGCTGATTATTGTCTTGATACAGTTGCTTAAATTGGGTCGTTAGATCATTGGCAAGGCGTGTCATTACTTCGTCACGAATTGTATAAACCCGTAAAGGGTCGATAGGCTTACATTGTTCAGCAATATAATTCGAAGACGGCAGCGAAAGCATCTCTGCTAAAATAGCCTTATCTTCTGGAGGATCAGCAATCAACCCTGCCACGACATTCCGTAGTTGCTGATAAAGTTCTTCATCTAACTTCGACTCCTTGTCTGTAATAACAGGCAGCATTAAATTCAAACTTAGTCTCTGCATAGCCTCCCAACGCGCAAAGCCATTTTTATCAAAGCGAATTAAGTGAACCAGTTCTTCATTAGTCTGTGCAAATTCTATTTTTACTGGAGCGGAAAAATCTCTCAAAATCGAAACAACAGGCTGTTGATGAAAGTTGTCAAAGTCAAAAGATTGTTGTTGTTCAGTAATCGATAATGTCCTGGCCACCTGTTGCTGACCTTGTTGGTCCAATAAGGCAATGGTCACTGGGATTTGAAAAGGCTCTTTGATGTTTTGATTAGGTGTCGGCGGGCAGCTTTGTTTGAACGATAAAGTAAACGTCTTGTCCGCAGCTTTATAGCTTTGCTGGACGGCTAACTGCGGTGTGCCCGACTGTGTGTACCATAATCTGAACTGACTTAAATCAATTTGATTCGCTTGTTCGATACACTGCACAAAGTCTTCAGTGGTGACTGCTTGTCCATCAAAACGATCAAAATATAAATCTGTGCCTTTTCGAAAACCTTCTTTACCCGCCAAACTATGCATCATACGAATCACTTCTGCACCCTTCTCGTAAATGGTGACGGTGTAAAAATTGTTAATCTCTTGATAAGAGTCAGGCCGTACTGGGTGCGCCATTGGGCCAGCATCTTCTTTAAATTG
>JALZWI010000014.1 GCA_023299895.1 Arenicella sp.
ATGGCATGCAATTCGTACCAGGTACGACGAAAGGGGAAAAACCATCGCTTGCTGTTACAGCTCCGGACCATCATTGATGGTTGGGGGGACATTTAGTTAATAATATGTTTATTTTATTTACTTTTGTAACTAGAATAATAGCAATGAGGATACTTATTGATTGATATAAGAAATCATATGACAAAGAGAATCACATCCAAAAAGAAAACCAAATCAAAAAAAAATGAATTTGGTAAATACATCAAATTGATGTGGGCTGCAGTCTTTGCAGGCATATTAATAGCTGCCGTTGTTTTTATCTTTATTTCTAAAACGCAAATACCCAATACGCAGGAACTAGAGCAGCCAGAATACGAGATAGCTACAATCATAAAGGCGGATGATGGTCGTGAACTTGGTAAGGCATTTAAGCTGAATAGGGTTTGGTTAAAATATGAAGAAATCAATCCTATCATTATAGATGCTTTAGTAGCAACAGAAGATGAAAGGTACTTCGAACATAGTGGAATAGATGCGAGAAGTTTTGGAAGAGCCGTGGTTTTTTTGGGGACTAAAGGTGGAGCTAGTACAATTACACAACAGATGGCAAAACTGTTTTTCACACAGAGATCGAAGTCTTTTATACCACGTGTATGGCAAAAGCTTAAAGAATGGGTTATAGCAATAGAGTTCGAAAAACAGTACACTAAAGAAGAAATCTTAGCGATGTATCTCAATAAGTATGACTACCTCTATGGAGCAAATGGTATATACTCTGCCGCCAAAACATACTTCGGTAAAGATCAAGCAGATCTGAACGTACAAGAAGCTGCTATACTTGTAGGTATGCATAAGAACCCATGGATATACAATCCAATAAAGCATCCTGAAAACGCTACAAAGCGCAGAGCAGTAGTCATGAAACAGATGGTCAAGAATGATAAACTCGACCTCAAAACTTATAAAGAACTCAACGCAGAACCAATAGACGTATCAGGATTTAAAAGAGAAGGTAATTATGGTGGAATAGCACCATATTTTCGAGCAGAACTGGTGAAAACGGTCAAGAAAATTCTGGAACAAGAGAACCATTCAAAGCCTGACGGGACTAAATATGATCTATTTACTGATGGATTAGTAGTAAATACCACTATCGATCTAGATATGCAGAGACACGCAGAAGCTGCTGCCAATGATCATATGAGTAAGTTGCAAGAGACCTATTTCAAAAGATGGAAAAATAAAGACCCATGGTCACATGATGCGGACGATAAACAAAAGAAAATAAGACAATCCAACCTTCTTAGACAGATAAGAGAATCTGAGAGGTTTTTAAAAATGAGGAACAGTTATATCGGAAAGGTAAGTTCACAGATATCCGCAGAAATAGAGAATGTAAGATTGTGGGATTCAGATATTTTCAGATTATTTGCTGAAGATAAAAAGCCAGGAACACTAGCTAACCTTGTAAAAAAGAAAACTATATCTAAAGATCAAGCAAAAGTATACAAGAAGATTCTAGCTAGTGAGTATTGGTCAACTTTGAAATCTAAATGGAATAAACTTCAAAAATCTAAAGACAGAGTATTCAAACGGAAAGTAAAAACTACAGTATTCGCCTATAACGCTAAAGGGGAAAAAACAGTAGAAATGAGCCCCCTAGACTCTATCAAGTACCACAACATGCATCTTCAACTTGGATCAATCAGTGTAGATCCTAAGACAGGTTATATCAAGACATGGGTTGGTGGTGTAGGTCATAAATATTTCAAATTTGATCACATCAATAGTAATAGACAAGTTGGATCTACTTTCAAACCATTTGTATATGGTACCGCAATCATAGAAAAAGGAACTTCTCCCTGCCAGAAAGTAAAAGATCAACAATACGTAGTAGCTGCGAATGATCCCGGATTTGGCAATATTAAAGCTTGGGCACCAAAGAATGCAAGTGGTTTTTCTGGCGAATACTTAACTTTAAAAGATGGTCTTAAGAAATCTCTTAATTCAGTTTCAATTTACTTGATGAAAGAAATCGGAAACGTAGAACCTGTCAGGCAGCTAGCATCAAGTCTAGGTATACCCAAAGAAAAAATTCCACCGTATCCATCTATTGCACTTGGCACACCAGAATTATCCGTGATGGAAATGGCTGGAGCTTATACGACATTTGCAAATGATGGAGTATACACTAACCCAGAGTATATAAAGAGCATAGAAGACGCCAACGGACGACTCATATATCTCAGCAATCAGACTAAAAAAAGAGCAATAAGCTCTGGATATAATTATGTGATGGTTGATCTTCTTAAACATGCTCAAGGAGCAGCCGGAAGAAGAGCAGGATTAAAAAGTGAATTTGGAGGTAAAACGGGTACAACAAATGACCACAAAAATGGATGGTTTATGGGGATCACACCTGACTTAGTTGTAGCAACATGGGTTGGTGGTGATAATGAATGGATACGATTTCTCAATCTTGCTGATGGGCAAGGTGGTGTTATGGCAAGACCCTTCTGCACAAAATTCTTATCTAAAATCGAGGCGGATACTAATGTTGACTATGACGCAAATGCAAAATTCAAAATACCCGATGTATTAGAGGTGAATACAGATTGTTCAGTATATGCAGCTATGGAGGAAGAAGATAAAAAAGCTGCAGAGCAAGATCTTATTGATAAAGCAAAAGAGGAAGATGAAGTGGACGAAGAGTTTTGAATACCTAGGTAGTGAACTTAGACATTGAACTATTTCCGCTTACTTATACCACTTTCTGATTACACTTTCCGCAGGTTTCCCCTGGACAGAAAAATCAGTATTCCCTTGCTTTTTTTCCACAGCATCCCAGTTCCATGAGAATCCACCTTTGATCCATGATTGATCCCAAAATGATTGAAAGAATGCATCGTATAGATTGGCTTGTGCTTCGTAGTTAGATTCAGACTTTCCATCATCATGTATCCATGGACGAACACCGGCATGTGATACATTTCTATATCCAAATTCCGTGATTAAAATTTGCTTATTGTATTTTT
>JALZWI010000015.1 GCA_023299895.1 Arenicella sp.
AGTGCTAAAGATATTATTGCCAGTATTCGAGGTAAAATTCATGGTGAATTCGAATTAGGCTCTCTCTACGCTGCTGAAATCAGCATGGAGTATGGCGACCATACGCGTCGCATCGGCTTCATAGGGCAAAACCGCAATATTAGCAATGGTGTTTGGTCACCGGAGCACCATTTAGAAGCCTGTCGGATTGTTAAAGAATATGCTGAACGCAACATTCCGATTGTTACATTTATGGACACCCCTGGTGCGGATGCAGGCACAGAAGCTAACAAAAATAATCAAGCGCATTCCATTTCGCGTTTGATTGCAGTAATGGCCGCAGTAAAAGTACCCACTATTGGTTTGATTTATGGTCTAGGTTATTCAGGCGGTGCCATTCCATTAGCAACCACGAATCTATTACTTGCTGCTCGTAATGCCGCTTTTAATACGATTCAACCAAAAGGCTTGGCCAATATTGCTCGGCAATATAATTTATCATGGCAAGAGAGCGCTCGCTATGTTGGTGTCTCACCGTCTGAGCTTTATTATAGCGGTGCGATTGACGGCGTTATTGATTGGGATCCAAGTGATGATGAACCTGATCTTGAAAAATTAATCGCAGCTATTTATACCGGACTGGAAAACATCGAAACCGATGCCAAGGCCGAAGTACTTCGTAGTACACGTGTCACAGACGATTATGTAAGAAAAGTCAGCTCCGAAAAACCACACAAAAAGAACTTTGAAGAATTGCAGCGCGCAGCTAACTTTATGGTTGAAGGTTCGATTAGTAATTTCCCAAATATCTATTCACACTCATTAATGTATCTGCGCTCGCTATCTATGCGTTGCCGGATTAAATCTAGCACGATTGAAACTTACGGACGCTTAGCTGAAGAAGAAATACCCGCGGGTGATTTAGAAGAGCGTACGCAAACTATGCGTAAAACTTCTTTTGAGCAATGGTTATCCGATCCTGAAAAGCTAGTCTATAACGACGAGCTTTCAAAAGCATGGAACGGCCTGAAACAAAAACAATCAGAACTATCAACTGGACGAAATAGAATTACCGCTTTAATTCTAGGCGATCCACTGAGTAACTATGAAGATTCTAAAAAGCATTTTTGTTTTCTGACTTGCTTATATCTTTATAATCGCTGGAAATCAGATGCATCATATAACTTTGTTGAAATAGATAGACTCGTCTCGCAATTATCATCATCTAAGAAAGATGCGTATAGCATGTCAGACCAGGATGTGACTTTATTAGACGTGCTTTATTCACCATCACTGACGGATAGTTTGAAACTGCAGTTTAAGAACATGCTGGTTTTTGATGCATTATATAATAACATCGTAACGAACTTTGGAGAGATAGCGCAAGAGTCCAAACAGCTGCAATCTATCTCCGAAGAGACACTTAAAAAGATTTTAGACACATCACTTGAAAAAGTTTCTGCCAGTGTTGATAACTCCATTGACGATGCTGATACTGAGGCAGTGGTTGCCGGAGACATAAAATCAAATTTTGCAGGTTGGTTAAACTACTTTGTTAAATTTGATAAGCGTGGCGATTTTTTAAATAATGTCGAAGAATGGAAACGGGTTACCTTTCCGCGGATGTCGGACTCCTTATTGGTATTAATTACTTATTTTTTCCAAACTTTGGTGCCACGATTCATTGAATCACAAATGCAGGATAAGGAATACAACGGACAAATTAATCCAGGGCGAATTGGCAAGCGTAAAGATTTTTGGAATCAACTTAACATTGCCTACCAAGATTTATTAATTCAACGTGTTTTAACCTCTTACAAACGACAAAAACTGACTACCGTCGATGCTATTAAAGAGACTGCCTTTACTAACTTTGAAGAAACTAATGCCAACCTAATGACCGCCAACCCGGTATCATTCCCTGGCTTTAGGCAATCCATAGAGAAAGCACTAAAAAACAACATCACTCCTTGTGGCGTGGTTACTGGCATTGCAGACATCAAATTATCCGATGATAAAACAGCTCCCGTCGGTGCGTTTATCTCAAATGTGAGTTTCCAAGCCGGTGCCTTTGATATGGCTGGTGCCGAAAAGTTATGCGCATTATTAGTCGATTGCGCTAATCAAGGCTTACCGCTCGTCGCCTTTGTTTCCTCCGGTGGCATGCAGACCAAAGAAGGCCCTACCTCCTTGTTTTCGATGGCCATTGTGAATGATCGAATAACGAACTTTATTTCAGAGACAGGTTTGCCGATTGTTATTTTTGGTTTTGGCGATTGCACAGGTGGCTCACAGGCAAGTTTCGTAACGCATCCTTTGGTGCATACCTATTATTTCAGTGGCGCAGATTTACCATTTGCTGGACGTGTTGTTGTTCCTTCATTTTTACCTTCAATGGCGACCACCTCTAATTATTTGGCTAACACGCCTGGCGCTATGCAAGGGCTAGTTAAGCACCCGTTAGCTGAAGGCTTAGATGAAAAGCTCCGAGAAGTAGATCCAAGCATTACTATCCCAGACGACACTATTGTCGATGTTGTTGAGCGAGTCCTAGCAGGAACAGCCAGCATCGCTGCAAAAGGATCTGATCAAAAAGTCTATCGTGCGCTTGATTGCATTGGAGATATTAAGAAAGTCTTAATTCATGCGCGTGGTTGTACCGCTGTAAAACTGATTCGTGTAGCACAGCAACGCGGCCACAGCGTTCTGTTGGTACAATCAGATCCGGATATGGAGTCTGTCGCAGTTGATTTACTAACAGAACAAGATGAAGTAATTTGTTTAGGTGGCCAAACCCCTGGTGAGAGTTATTTAAATGCTCACTCTGTAGTTGCTATTGCACGAAACCGTGGTGCTGACTCGTTACACCCCGGCATCGGCTTTTTATCTGAAAATGCTGGCTTTGCTCGCTTATGCCGTGCTAGTCGGCTTAATTTCGTTGGCCCTAAAGCATCCTCAATGGATACTATGGGCAATAAATCAAACGCGATTACAACCGCGATGAGCAATAATGTTCCAGTTGTTCCTGGCTCGCATGGCATTCTAACTAGCGCTGAAGCGACGGCAATAGTGGCCGAAGAGATAGGCTACCCCGTGTTACTTAAAGCTGTACATGGCGGGGGCGGTAAAGGCATTAAAATAGTCCGCAATGCTGGCGAAATTAAATCAGCTTTCAGCAATGTTTATAGCGAGGCTCGCAGCGCATTTGGTAACGGAGACTTGTACTTAGAGAAATTTGTCGTCTCTATGCGGCATATTGAGATACAAATTTTACGTGATACGCATGGTATTACCAAAATTGTCGGTTTACGTGACTGTACTGTTCAACGTAACAATCAAAAGGTATTGGAAGAGTCAGGTTCAACCATGCTGCCCAAAAACCTACAAAAACAGGCCTTTGAATGCGCTGAAAGCTTAGCGAATGCAGTTGATTACTTTGGCGCTGGAACAGTTGAGTTTATTTATGACTTGAACTCCGACGCTATATATTTCATGGAAATGAATACTCGATTACAAGTAGAACATCCGGTTACTGAGTGGACATCGGGTGTTCCTATCGTCAATATGCAATACGAAATCGCATCTGGCGGAACCATTAAAGATATTAAGGTTAAGAACAATGGTTTCTCAATCGAGGCTCGTATTACAGCAGAAAAAGCAGGCTTGGACTCTGAAGGTGCCATCGACTTTATCCCGACACCTGGCTTAGTCACTGAGTGTATTTTTCCACAAGGAAAACATATCGAGGTGATCGAGACTATCGCTGAAGGTAAAACTATTTCACCATTTTATGACAGCATGGTTGCTCAATTGATAGTACATGGTAAAGATCGTAATGACGCAATTAAAAAATTAATTAAAGCGTTGGATGAAACAACGATTAAAGGAATTTGTACAAACATGTCACTTCTCAAGCGCATTCTTAATGATGAAACTTTCATTAAAGGTGTTTACGACACCAACTATTTACCAACTTTCTTAGAAACATTGGACAAAGATCAAGTCATTGAAGAGATGTCCTATACTGGTGTAGATAAAAGAGAAAGCAATGTTGCTGACTTGCTGATTTCAGGTACGCAAGAGATAAAAGTAATCGCACCAATGACTGGCGTTTATTATTCTACGCCATCTCCAAATGAAGATGATTTTGTAAAAGTTGGCGATAAAATCACACTCAGTGATACGATTTGTCAAATAGAAGCAATGAAGCTCTTTACTCATATTTCACTATCTGGCGTGCCTGGCGCAGGTGAGCTATTTGTCAAAGATAAACAATATGAAGTGGTACGGGCTAATCAAGCAAATAATGCTCAGGTAAATACTGGCGACTTACTCTTCGTGGTAAAACCAGCTTAGCTAACTTTTCGAATTAAGTTCAAAGGTTATTCCTATGAAAGTGACTGTTAGTAAAGCGGTAAAATCTTGATTATTTAGGCGCGGCAACCTATGGGTTATCGTACTAAATTATCTATATAAACAAGCCTGATTGACTACTCGATCAGGCATTTTTATTTGCTTCTGAATTCACCACTGATTGGCTACCCTGATAACTTTTCAAAACATCTACCGGCACATTGTCACCCACTGTATAAGATAAAATGCTGCTGATATGAGTCATTGGTAAACCTGTTTCATCCTGCCAATGATTAAATGCTTGTTGAATTTTCTTTAAATCACGTTGGCTGGTTGGTTTGTCAGAAATATCAATACCATTAGCAATGAGTGCAGTGATTACATCACTCGAGGTAATGAAGCTGTCCTTACCAATAAATCGAATAAAGTACTGACAAGTCTGCCCGCCTAAACGCGAGCCTTCTTTTTTTAAATACAGCATCAAACCGATTTGATCCTGAACAGGCCAGTCAGCAAAAAAATTCCCGAAACTGCCATGCTCCTCTGCAATTGCTTCAATCATTGCGGCATTATGAAACACGGTTTGAATTTTCTGCCAATTTCGGATGATGCGAGTATCTTCAACATATGCCTCCCATTCATCGGGTGACTTAGTTAGTAACTCTCCAAGGTCGAATCCGTTAAAGGCTATTTCAAAATCAGGCCATTTATTTTTGACTACGCGCCAGTGAAAACCAGCATTAAAC
>JALZWI010000016.1 GCA_023299895.1 Arenicella sp.
TGCCACAAACATAGGCATTAACAAAGTCTGCGGGCATGGAGGTAAAGCTCAGTGCCATCTGCTTGGTGCTTGGACGTGATGATTTAAGTCTGGCTTGCAAGTATCCGCCAAGTCCATATTCATCAAGTTGCCCTAAGCCGCTGGCCGCGAAAACGGCAACTTCATCTGGGTCTACGTGCGAAAGAATACTTTGCCAATCTATTCCGACTGAGTTAAGCGCATCAGAAGCACCCGCAATCGCCATCTGTAAGCCACGCGGATGAAACCGAGAATTATAATGATCGCCAGGTTCAAAACCGGTGGGTAACATACCTGCAGCTTGAACTTCCAGCTCGCGGAAAGTTTCCATTTTGATTGATAAGTCACCATTGATAATGACCTTAACCACTTTATCGTCAATAACTTCTGTTTGCCAATTTGCCGGCAACGGATTGGGTAGGTCTCGACGAGCGACTGTAAATTCGGTAGTGTTATCACTGTTCAATCCAACATTTCGATTAGCGGGTACTTTTGTAACATCAAAAAGACCAGAATGAATGCGGCGGATTAACGTATTTTCTTTAACTGTACTGCGATATTTGGCACAAACTTGTGCCGCCGATAATAACTCTCCGCTTTGATCAAGATAAGCACCATCCTGATGCTCAACCAGCTTCATCATGCAAGCCAGTCCCAACACGGTTGGATCTTGTTTATCAATCTCTAAACTGTCTAAAACTGTACGTCTATAGCCATGATGAAAAGAGCTGCGCCCTGAGGCATTAAAGCCACCAAAACCAACAATTACAGGTAAACCAGTCATGTACTATCTCCGTACAAAAATAATGACAATTAAAAGAAAATAGCATTCAACACTATTTGCGCTTGATAGCAATTATATGAACAATTCACACAATATTATATGGCAATTAGGCCATACTATAAGGCAGAATAGACAAAACAAGCCTTGTAGATCTAAAATCCTTTATGCGAATTGCTTTTATTGTTACCCCTCATATGTTAGCGACCAGTTTAACCAATGCCTATGAATTATTTTTTGCCGCCATTGAAGCAACAAAATCTCATGCAAAGCAAAATCAAGAGTATTCTTTACCAGAGATAGAGCTAGTAAAAATAGCCGTTAATAAACAGCGGATTTCGTTACCCTCGGGCTTATCTTTGTTGCCGGATAAAGCTTTAACAAAAGAAGTCTATGATATGGTTTATTTACCTGCATTATGGAGAAACCCTAGACCGGTTATTCGGCAAAACCCGCAAATCGTAGACTGGCTACGTTGGCAGTACGAACATGGTGCAATCATTAATTCAACCGGCACAGGGGTCTGCTTTATGGCGGAAGCTGGGTTACTTAATGAAAAGCCGGCAACAACTCATTGGTTTTATTTTGAACAATTCGCCAAAGACTACCCATTAGTTCAACTCAAACGTCAGCATTTCATTACTAACGCTGGCCGCCTTTATTGTGCTGCAAGTATTAATGCATTAACCGACCTAACCTTGCATCATGTGCATCGATTTATTAATAAAGATGTGTCTGAGCATCTGTCACGACATTTTTCTCATGAAGTTCGCCAACCATTTGATCAACTCAGTTTTATTGAAGAAGAAAACACCAATCACCCCGATGAACTAGTCTTACAAGCGCAACTTTGGATGCAGAACAATTTAAATAAAGTGAATATATCAATTCATGAGCTGGCTAAACTATTTGATATGAGCCAACGCAACTTTTCTCGGCGTTTTAAACAAGCAACGAATATGACTCCAGTGCAATATTTGCAAAAACGGCGCCTGACGGCCGCACAAGAGTTGCTTCAAAGCACTAATCTAAGCATTAAAGAAATTGCCTATCGAGTAGGTTACCTAGACGTTAGTTATTTTACTTCGATTTTTAAAGAATACTTATCCATCACTCCGAATAACTACCGAAAAACGATTAGAGCCAAGCTGTTTAGTACCATAAAATAATTAGATAAAAACGATTTGTATGTCAAATGCTAACCATTTTGTATAGAAACTTTACAGTCTTAAGCGTTTCATGGATATAATCAACGCATACTACGACTTACTTAATTTAAATTGGAGCAAGTAATGAAAAACTGGACCTCGTCAAACAATCTACTTTTGAGCACCCTTATATCTGTGTTTATTGCAACACTGATATGCAACAGTGCGTTTGCTCAAAGCGCTGTGGAAAAAGGTTTAGAGATTGCCAAGGAGACTAAAGCCCGAAATATTGGCTGGAGTGATTCGCAAAGCGACATGACCATGACACTGCGTAATAAAAAAGGTCAAGAAGTCATTCGTGAAATGCGTAACAAGTCACTTGAAATTAGCGACGATGGTGATAAAGGATTAACTGTTTTTGACACGCCACTCGATGTAAAAGGAACCGTATTTTTGTCGTATTCACACATAGTCGGCAATGACGACCAGTGGCTTTATTTGCCTGCGCTAAAGCGTGTTAAACGTATTGCCTCGCGCAATAAATCAGGACCTTTTCTTGGGAGTGAGTTTGCTTTTGAGGACCTATCTTCCTTTGAAGTAGAAAAAAACACTTACCAATATTTACGAGATGAAGAATATATCGGTCTAAATACCTTCGTCGTGGAAATGGACCCTGTAGACGAATACTCGGGCTATAGCCGAACGATTGTCTGGATCGATCAAGATGAATATCGTGTTCAAAAAATAGACTATTACGATCGGCGCGACACCTTATTAAAGACACTCACATTTGATGGTTACAGACTTTATGAAGACAAATTTTGGCGAGCTGATAAACAGTTTATGGTTAATCACAAAACTGGCAAAAGCACCGACATTGAAATCAAAAACCTTACGTTTGGTGTCGGCTTGACAGACAACGACTTTAACGAAAACCGATTAGAGCGGATTAGATAGTCGTCCTTGTACTGAGCTGGTATTGTGACCAAATATTTTTTTACTTTAGTGGTTTGTTGCATTCTGCTAAATAGCCATTACGTCAAGGCACAAGTTAGTTGGGACGGCAGTCTTGAATTAGAACAACGATACTTTTGGGAAGCCGATACCACCACGGGTCTGGCTAGCGGACAAACTTCAGCCAGACTTGAAATGGAATTTTTTAAAGGCTGGAATAACGGTGATGACCAAATCGTTTTTGAACCCTTTGCTCGCCTAGATAGTCAGGATGACGAACGCTCACATGCCGATATTCGCCAACTGATATGGACACACTACGGCAGCAATTGGGAATTCTCAATAGGTCTTGGCAAAGTTTTTTGGGGCGTCACCGAATCTCAACACTTAGTCGATATTATCAATCAAACCGACGGTGTAGAAAACATTGATGGCGAAGATAAACTCGGCCAACCTATGCTGCGTTATCAAACGTTTAACAACTACGGTAACTTTGATTTTTATCTTCTACCTTACTTCCGTACGCGCACTTTTGCTGGAGCAGATAGTCGTCTAAATGGTGGCTTTGTCGTCAACAATGACGAGCAGCAATTCGAATCAAGTAAGGGCGAAAGTCATATAGATTATGCGTTTCGCTATGACAATACTTTTGGTGACTGGGGGGTCGGCCTATCTTGGTTTGACGGTACTTCCCGCGAGGCGGATATCTTTCGCCTATTTGATCCAACGACACTCAGTAGCACGCCATACTATGCTCAAATTACTCAGTTTGGGGCAGATGTCCAAGTGACAACTGACGCGTGGCTCTTAAAGCTAGAAGCCATTGAACGTAACTTCGATGAGACTATTTCTCAAGATTATACAGCGGCCACAATCGGCGCAGAATACACATTTGTTGGTGTATTCGGCTCTGTTTACGACATAGGTGTCTTAGCAGAGTACTCATGGGATGAACGAGCAGAGAATGCCACTAGTCCATTTCAAAATGATCTGTTTATGGGGGCTCGACTGGCGCTAAATGATATCAATAGTTCAGACCTCTTGTTCGGTATTAGTT
>JALZWI010000017.1 GCA_023299895.1 Arenicella sp.
GGGCATTATTTTCGCCAATGATCGAAGTGTTTCCAGAAATTAACTCTCAGCGAGCGCTTAAAGATCATGATTATATTCAACGAGCAACGGCTTTACGAAAATTGTATCAATCTTATTTGCTGCAATGGTTGAGAGATCAAAACGCTGATGTAATAGATAAAATTGGTCTAATATTTGAAAAGTTGTCGCAAATGAGTGCCTTTGGTTCTGTCTCTCGTCTTTGGTGGGTGGCAACCAGTTATGTAGACTATATTGGAAATAATGAACTACAAAACAAATCAGTACATGGTCGCATTTTACGTGAGCTGGATGATCAATTAAGAAGTCTAGAGCTTCAGGGCGAATCGGCATTAGTGCGTGATCCTGGGGAAGAGCTGGTCAAAATAATGCTTTTCTATATTGCTATGGGTAGTAATCGTACTCAAAGGATGGATGAAATTGTTGATGCCTTTAGTTTGCGTAATTATTTTCCTGCATTAGAAGAAAATATCGATGGTATTGATATTCAAAAATTACGTACTAAATTAGAAGGCTTGGACGATGATACGACGACATCGATTACCAATGCACGTAAATTGATAGCTCAATATTTTGAGCAAGAAGTAGCAGATAGTGAATTACTCAATGCGATGTTCGATCAACTTCAGAGCGTTGAAAAAATTACTAAGAACAATGATATTGAAATCGTTGGTGACATTATTTCTGAATGTCTAAATACGGTTAAAGGGTTACAAAATGGCACCGTGGAAAATGATGACGAGACAGCTTTTTATCTAGCTTCGTCATTAATGTATATCGATAACAGTATTATTGAAGCGAGCGATTTTGATGAGTCTACAATAAAAAATGGTAAACAAAATTTAGAAAAATTAATCGCGTTAAATAATCAGCAAGCAGTTAATACTGATAACGATACTGCTGAACTGACGAACCGAGACAGACAGGCCTTACTTGATGTTGTGGCGGAAGAAGTTGCCGGCAGCATCAAAGAAATTGAACATAATGTTGAGCTGTTTTCAACGGATTATCAAAAGACTGATCTACTAAGTGGTATTGATGTAACGATAAGGCAAGTAAGAGGTGCGGTGCAAGTTTTGGGTGAACAAAAGTTAGGTTCATTCTTGCAGTTGGTTGAAGAGCAATTTTCATTGATTGAAAGTAGTTCTGTTGAACCAACTCCTGCTTTGGTTGAAGCATTGGCAACGTCCATTGGTGTTACTGAAGAGTATGTTAAAGGTCTGCAGGCAGGTCGTACCAGGATGGATTATTTACTGGATCGTGCGCTTTCTGATTTAGAAGTCGCGGTTGGTAAAAAAGTGTCTCGAGCAGATGTTGAAAGATTGCTGGACGAATCTTCAGATTCTTTATTTTCGTGGCTGACTAACCAATCTGATTTTGATTTATTTACTAATTTAAAGGTAAATTTACGTGACTTGTCGACGCTTGCAAGAAAGACAGGTCTTCATGATTTAGAGCAAGTAATTAAAGAACAAACCCGTCTTGTTGATGTCATTTCCCAGGAACCTGCTTATCTAAACGATAATATTACCAGTAACTTGCAGAATAATATGGCAAGTATTACAGAGCAGTTGATTCAGCTTTATGGTACTGAAGATACGCCTGAGGAGTTAGCTAAAGACGCAGAAAATATTTACAAAAGATCGGCTATTGAAGATAACGACGAAGGGCAGCAGTTTCATGATGATATGGATTTGTCTGAGTTGGGCGAGGAGCTTCAAGTCATTGATAATGAAGAAGAAAACCTCACTGAAGTTGGAAAGAAATACGCAGTAAGTGAAAATCAAAGTGTTCAAGTCGATGATGTGATTTTCGAAGCTTTTATTGAGGAAAGTACAGAAGTGCTTGAAGCAGCAAATCGGTTGTGCTCTGAATGCGAGAAAAATCCAAATGACCGTAATGCGATTCGAGACCTTCGACGGAGTTTTCATACACTAAAGGGTTCAGCTCGAATGGTTGGCCTGAATAAAATTGGTGAGGTGGCTTGGTTTAGTGAGTCTCTGTTTAACTATGTGCTGGATACTGAAAAGCCATTAACATCGTCGATATTAGAGTTTTCCCGTGATGCGCTAGACACTATCGAAGAGCATTTAACGGATCGTTACAGCAATCAACATGAAATCGATGCACAAGCATGGGGTGTAAAAACTGAATCAGTGGTACTAGATGATACTGTCGAGAGTAAGGGGGTAATTGAAAATGTTGCTTCTGAAGGCGCTGATAAACCAGATCAAATCGATGATGTGGCTGAGACAGTTTTTTCAGATATGGATGCTGATATTGAACTAGAATTTTCTGAAGAAATTGAACTTAGCTCTTTTCAAGAAGTAGACGGCGAATACAGTTTTATCGTTGATGAAAAAGACAGTGTTGAACTAGAAGACAGTGTTGAACTAGAAGACAGTGTTGAACTAGAAAACAGTGTTGAACTAGAAGACAGTGTTGAACTAGAAGACAGTCTTGAACTAGAAGACAGTGTTGAACTAGAAGACAGTGTTCAGTCAGATGTCATTAATATTGAGTTGGTCGATGATGATTTGTGGAATTCAGATGATGAAGGTTCTTCATCTACGTTAATTGATTTTGATATAGAAGAAGCCTCGATTATTATGTTTGATGATGACTTGGAGGCAAGTTCTTTCCACGTCATAGAAGACGATAACATGCGTGATGTTTTCATACAGGAGGCCGAATCAAGTATTGCTAAGATAAAAGAGCAGTTGTCTATTCAGCCTCTTGTAATCAAAGAAGAAGACGCCCTTTTTATCTCTATACATACTTTGTTTGGCAATGCGCGCACCATGGGCTTGGTAGAATTTGCTGATGCTTACGATAAGGCTGAGCATCTTTGCATATTGAAGCAACAGAGTGGGCTTCAGGTTAATGAGTCAGAACGATTAGCGCTAGGTAACCTTGCAGCCGCTACCCACGAATGTGTTAATAATGTTCAAGATACCGCGCCTTATTTTATTTGTGAACAAAGTATTTGGGAAAAAATTAGCTCGGACATCGAAGAAGTCATTAATCAAAGCCAACAAGTAAAGCAAGTGCAAGAAGATCAACACTCGGATGATCTTGGTGTGTTATTTATTGAAAGTGGTGATGGTTTTGATGATGAAATTCAAATAGAAGTACCAAATTCATTTTTGGACATCGATACTCAACAAGTCGTAGAAGTTGATGAAGTTGTTATTGATGAAGACGCCGATAATGAAACAGTCGATGATGAAGCCGTAATTGATGATACCGAGCTCCCACTTGCAGAACAGGTAAATTTTGAAAAAGAACTAGAAAATATAGACCTTTCTGATGATGTGGACATATCACAAGAGATAAATTCTGCTATTGAACAAGAAATAGAAATAGAAATCGGTGAAGATTTAAGGATAAATGAAAGTATCATTGAGCTGAGACATTCATCTGAAAATGAAGTAGGAGAGAAATCAGAAGGCGTGGCTTCGGAACGTGTTGCAGCGGTTTTTGAAGATTTACAATTACCGGATGACTTGCTTGATGGTGACATTGTTGATGCAAGTGATACTGAGCTGCCAATTGAAGATGATCTTAATGATATTGAGCGCTCGTTAGACGCCTTTAATAAGCAGCCTGATAATTCTGCCGATTTGGAATCCGAAATCGAAGAAATCGATGAAATCGAAGAAATCGATGAAATCGAAGAAATCGATGAAATCGAAGAAAGTGCTGAAGTTGAACAAGTTGCTGAACGTGAAAGTCTTATTCCGGACAGTTTAACCAATCTAATTGAAGATGATATGCTGGGTGTTGACTCAGTCCTAGGCTTTGATACATCGAGCGATATTGATCAAAGTGAAAATGTTGAAATTTTAGATGAACCAACATTAGAAGAACAAATTAATACTGTGGATGAGCAAGTTCAAGCTGAAAAAGGTATTCAGCATGAGTCTGAAGAAGACGTTGAATTAAAAGAAATTTTTCTTGAAGAGTTGCAGACTTTACACCATGAGTTAGATGACGATGTTGCAAAGCTAACAACTTTAAAAGACATCCCTTTGGCAATGGCAAATATCATGCGTAATTTGCATACGATTAAGGGTGGTGCTTTGATGGCAAATGCCAATGTCTTGGGCAAACTTACTCATGACGTTGAATCTTATCTTGAGAAAGGTTTTATTCGTAATGACGATGATTTACGTGATATTCGCCAAACACTGGAATTGTATATTGATGCCGTTGATGTAGCCTCAGAACGCCATCAAAATAATTCTTTATTTAATGTTCCTGACGACCTATTAGAGAGATTAGGCATAGATTCTGACGGCATTGATTATTCATCTTTAAGTGTTGATACTAAAAAAAACGATATGTTAGTCGTTGATGAAAAAGCTTCTGAAGTGAAAGGCATCTCCGAAACACATAATGTCTCTCAAGCACAAGTAAATGAAGTCTCCTCAACTATTACAGCTGATGTTGCCGTAACACAAGAGGAAGGCGAAGCTGAGCCAGAAGAGAGTGCTAATCAAACAACGGAAGAAATTTCCGCTTTGACAACGCAGCAAATTGAAAGTGTCGCTAACTGGAAATCTGTTCGCGGTTGGAAAAAAGTGCAGACTGAACTGTTGGAAAATTGTGACGAGTTAAATGATGTGTTTTTAATAAATGGCAATTTAGAACCAATAAAGCCATTATTGAATGATATTTTATTATACGTGGAAAAATTAAGTCCTAAGAAAGCGGCGCAATACAAAGAGTCGAAAGACTTATTAGGTGATGCATTTGTATTGTTAAAAAGTAATACCGATAAGTTACTCTCAGGCGAAAAAATTAATGATCAGGCTAAAATTCGCAAGCAATTAGCGGGCATAGCTAAGCCTCAGCCTGAACAAGAGATTGTAGAAGTCGGTAATGTAGACAGTCTGGTCGATTCTAAAGAGAAAAAAAATAAAGCGAGCAAAGAAGCTGCGTCTCTATTTTTGCCTGGTTCAGGTGAAGTAGGTTTAGAAAATATTGCTGATTTAGAGCGGCAAGCGAGAGCTGCCCAAGAACGTGCAACCGAGCTTAGAATTAAAACTGAAACTTTGGACAGTTTAACGAACTTCGTTGGTGATGCGAGCATGAACCGTTCGCAAATGCGTGAAGACGTACTTGCGATTAAAAGTGTGGTTGAAGAGCTTTATACAAATGTTCAAAGCTTTGGAACGCAGTTACGTGAGCTTGAAATTGAGGCGGATAGCCGAATTTCTTCCCGCACTAATGAATCTGTTGAGAGAGCACGTGGTGAAGAGTTTGACCCTCTTGAATTAGATAGGTATACCAAGTTGCAACAGCTTTCACGAGGTTTAACTGAAAATCTCGATGACTTAAGTAACATACAAAATACCTTAACAGGATTTATCAATAAGACTGAGACGGCTTTACAAAAGCAGGATCGACTAAATCGAGATCTGCAAGATGAAATTATGCAGGTGCGACTAGTCTCATTTGGTGGTTTAGGGCCGCAATTACGGCAAGTGGTTCGCCGTACCGCACGAAAACTAAATAAAGAGGTTGAGCTTGAGCTCATCGGTATCGATGTACGTTTAGATAAAACTATTTTAGATGGCGTTGTGCCTGCCCTTGAGCATATGCTTCGTAATGCTGTTGACCACGGGATCGAGATTCCAGCTGAACGAAAGAAAAGCAACAAAACTGAAATAGGTAAAATTACCGTTGAATGTAGCCAAGTCGCACGTGAAATTCTTATTTCTGTACGTGATGATGGTGCTGGTTTGGATTTGGTGAAAATACGTGAAAAGGCTATCAACGATAATTTATTACTGCCTGATCAACCATTAAAGCCTGAAGATATGTTGATGTATATCTCACAAAGTGGTTTTAGTACTGCCTCTTCTTTGACTCAAATTTCAGGTCGTGGTGTTGGAATGGATGTCGTACAGTCGACCCTGCGCCGTATGAGTGGAAGTATTAGCTATGATCTGAATAATAATCAAGTGGGCTCTCACTTTATTCTTAGGTTACCTATTTCATTGACAGTTTCGAGCGCCATGTTTGTGAATTCTGGCGGTGAACAATTTGCTATTGCAGCCCGGACTATTGAACGAGTTATTACCGTTGATTCTGATAAGTTGATTCAGTTATTAAAAGCGGACAAAGCAACAATTGAATCGGGTGGTTTGCAGTATGCGCTTATCGATCTGGCTGAATATCTTGGTTTTAGATCAAATTTGGAGCTTGTAGAAACTAAGCTTTCTGTGGTGCTAGTGAATGCGGGCGTGCAAAATGTTGCTGTTATTGTTGACCAGCTCGATGATACTCAAGAAATTGTTGTGAAAAATTTGGGTTCACATTTAGGCCGGATTCCAATTTATGCTGGTGCCACAATTCGTGCCAATGGTCGTGTGGTCTTACTCTTGGATTTAATTGGTATTTCGTATTACGAGTCCTTGGTATCTCTTCCGGAGCAGGATCAAGAGCAGGGCCTAAGCGAAGCTAAAATTTCTAATGTTATGGTGGTAGATGACTCATTGACGGTTAGAAAGTCCGCTGAACGTGATATTACTGGTCTAGGAATTAGTGTGACACTTGTGAAAGACGGATTAGATGCTCAGGTTGAATTACGTCAAGACAAACCTGATATGATTTTACTGGATATAGAAATGCCGCGTATGGATGGATTTGAATTATTGGAATGGATTAAGTCTACGGAAAATCTCAAAGACATTCCTGTCGTCATGATCTCTTCTAGAGCAACTGAGAAGTATGTTAACAAAGCCACAGAACTGGGTTGCAGTGCATTTTTAGGTAAGCCATATTTGTTAGAGAACCTAGTCTCTGTGTTCAATCAATTCTTACAGCTTGATACTCCGATCGAGCTGGATCGTAAAAATTAAAAGATAGACATATATAAAAATGAGCGACGCTAAAATAGAGTGTTACATCTTACCTTCCGTGCCGTTACCGATGTTGTTGCCGGTTGAATGTGTTGCTGAAGTCATAAAGAAACCTGTTATTGAATCCATGAAAAATCCGCCAGCAAGCTGGATGAAAGGTCATGTGAATTGGCAGAATCAACGTTTGTCACTGATGTCGTATGCTGATTTATTGGATAATGATTTGCAACAAACTGATTTTAAAAAACCGTGTTTGGTGGTGTTGAATGCAATTCCAGGTGCAGCGCGTAAAGCTTACTCAGGCTTGTTGTGTGACGGTGACGTCAACAAGGTTTCTGTTGATCGTAACGTTGATTATTCAGAACTGCCAAAGGAACTTGATAAGCGCTATGTCGAATCGGTTGTGCGAATTGATAAAAAAGATTACATAATCCCAAAGTTAACGTCACTTGCAGTTGCTTTTACTTATCTAAGTTAACCTTTGTTCTGCATAAAGCCGCGTATAAACGTTTTTTTTAAAAGCCTCCTTTAATTAAATTTGTTATATTAGCTGTCCCAAAGAGAGAGCTGCGGACAAGTGCAGCGCAATCATCAACAAATACCCTAATAAGGTCAAAAATTGAGGACCCCTCATGTCGTTGTCTAACCGTCAGCAGTTAGCTAATGCTATCCGTGTTCTAAGTGCAGATGCTGTACAGCAAGCCAATTCAGGACACCCTGGAGCCCCAATGGGCATGGCTGATATTGCCGAAGCATTATGGAATGATTTCTTACAGCATAGTCCCAGCAACCCAAAGTGGCCCAATCGTGATCGGTTTGTATTGTCTAATGGGCATGGCTCAATGTTAATTTATTCTCTTTTGCATTTAACTGGCTATGATCTTTCATTAGAAGATATAAAGAATTTTAGACAACTGGATTCAAAAACTCCAGGCCATCCTGAATACGGATATACGTCGGGCATCGAAACGACTACCGGTCCACTTGGCCAAGGAATTAGCAACGCAGTTGGTATGGCAATTGCTGAAAGAACATTAGGTGCTCAATTTAATACAGCGGAACACAAAATTGTAGATCATTTTACTTATGCGTTTATGGGTGATGGATGCATGATGGAAGGCGTTTCACATGAAGCCTGTTCTCTAGCAGGTACTCTTGGCTTGGGTAAGCTGGTCACATTTTGGGATGACAACGGAATTTCAATCGATGGTGAAGTTGAAGGATGGTTTACCGATGATACGCCAGCAAGGTTTGCCGCGTATGGTTGGCAGGTCATTGATGGTGTTGATGGGCATGATGGTGACGCAGTTGCTACTGCAATTCAACAGGCGCAGGCAGAAACAACTAAGCCTACGCTGATTTGTTGTAAAACGATCATTGGTAAAGGCTCGCCGAATAAACAAGGCTTAGAAAGCTGTCATGGTGCTCCTTTGGGCGCCGATGAAATTGACTTAGTTCGAAAGGAACTTGGTTGGCAGGCAGAACCTTTTACTGTGCCTGAGCAAATAGCCAAAGGGTGGAGTGCGGTTACAAAAGGCGTTGAATTAGAAAATGCTTGGCAAGTAACGTTTGATGCTTATCAAGCTGTTAACCCTGACAAAGCGACTGAGTTCTTGCGTCGTGTTAATGGAGAGCTACCAAAAGGTTGGCAACAGAACACGCAGGCCTTGATTGAAAAAACAGATCAAGCGGCTGCAAAGTTAGCGACTCGTAAAGCGAGTTTGAATGCGTTAAACGATTTAGGTCCTTTGCTTCCGGAATTGATTGGTGGTTCAGCCGATTTGGCAGGCTCTAATTATACGATTTGGTCACAATCTAAAGGCATTTCCGCGGATGATGCGTCGGGTAATTATCTTTATTTTGGTGTGCGTGAATTTGCCATGTCGGCAATTTGTAATGGCATTGCCCTGTATGGTGGCTTTAAATCGTATGCCGCAACTTTCTTGGTGTTCTCAGACTATATGCGTAATGGTATGCGCATGTCAGCTCTGATGAAACAACCGGTTATCTATGTCTTAACTCATGACTCGATTGGCCTAGGAGAAGATGGCCCAACACATCAACCTGTAGAACATGTGGCTAGTTTACGATTAATACCGAATATGTCTTTATGGCGTCCGTGTGATGCGGTTGAATCATTAGTCGCTTGGAAAATGGCTTGCCAAAATAATGATCAACCAAGCAGTTTGGTTTTTTCGCGACAAGGCTTGCCGCATCAAGATAGAACGCCCGTGCAAATCAAAGATATTGAAAAAGGCGCTTACATCTTAAAAGACACGGCGGGCATACCAGATTTAATTCTAATTGCCACTGGTTCAGAAGTTGCTTTGGCAATGGACTCGGCTGAAAAATTAGAGCAAAAAGGAACTGCGGTTCGTGTTGTTTCAATGCCATCGACTGACCACTTTGATGCGCAAAGCGATGCATATAAAGAATCGGTATTGCCTTCAACAGTGTCTAATCGTATTGCGATCGAGGCGGGCATTGCTGACTATTGGTATAAATACGTTGGTATAAATGGAGCAGTTGTCGGTATGAGTACTTTTGGTGAGTCAGCACCGGCAGAGGAATTGTTCGAGCATTTTGGTTTTACTGTGGATAATGTTCTGGCAGTTGCTGAAAAAATCATAAGCTAGCGCTAATACGAAAACAGATATCAACATGAATGTATTAAAAATGCAGAATTTAGATCTGCAGGGAAAACGCGTACTCATTCGACAGGATTTGAATGTACCAATTTCTGATGGTGAAATCACCAATGATGCGCGCATCAAAGCGTCGTTGCCGACCTTAAAGCTAGCGCTCGAAAAAGGCGCTAAGCTGATGGTGATGTCGCACCTAGGTCGTCCAACTGAAGGTCAACCAGAGCAAAAATATTCGCTAAAAAGTGTTGCTGAGCGTTTGCAAAGCTTGTTAGGTGTTAATGTTCGGCTTCAAAAAGACTGGTTAGAGGGAATAAGCATTGCACCTGATGAAATCGTATTGTGTGAAAACGTGCGCTTTAATGTAGGAGAGAAAGAAGATGATGATGTCTTATCAAAGAAAATAGCATCACTTTGTGATGTCTATGTTATGGATGCTTTTGGGACCGCGCATCGGGCTCATGCGTCCACGCATGGGGTTGCTAAATTTGTAGATATTGCCTGTGCCGGACCTTTGTTGAGTCGAGAGTTAGAGGCACTAACCAAAGCATTAGATAATCCAGCTCGTCCAGTTGTCGCGATAGTAGGTGGCTCCAAAGTGTCTTCAAAGTTGACAGTCTTAGACGCACTTTCAGAAAAAGTAGACCAGTTAATTGTCGGTGGTGGTATTGCAAATACCTTTATTGCTGCTGCTGGTTATGGTGTCGGCAAGTCATTATATGAAAAAGATTTGATAACACAGGCAAGTCAGTTGACCGCCAAAGCGAGAAGTAATGATGGTGATATTCCGTTACCGAGCGATGTTGTTTGCGGCAAAGAGTTTTCGGCTTCAGCAGTTGCGGCAATAAAAAACATGAGTGAAGTTAGTGAAGACGATATGGTTTTTGATATTGGACCAGATACGGCGCAAAGCTATGCAGAGTATTTAAAAAATGCAGGGACAATTGTTTGGAATGGTCCGGTAGGTGTTTTCGAGTTTGATCAGTTTGGAGAGGGCACCAAATTGTTAGCGCAGGCAATTGCTGCTAGTAATGCTTTTTCAATTGCTGGCGGTGGTGATACGGTTGCTGCTATTGAGAAATATCAAGTAGCTGACAAAATATCGTATATATCGACAGGCGGCGGTGCTTTTTTGGAATTTTTAGAGGGAAAAAAATTGCCTGCGGTTGCAATATTAGAACAATAATAAAAATGGTCAGTTGTTAACCATTGTAATAAAGTAGATTAAAATCATGCATTTGTATGTAATGTTGTGTATGTTAAGTATTCAGCAGTAATAAAATATGCGAATTAAATATATTTGATTTACTATGGGTTTGTTTAATGGGTTGGGTCTGTTGAAGAAAACAACGAAAAATAAGAAATTTTTTATGACGAGGTTATCTATGAGATTAAGGTTCTCAGCATTTACTGTAGTTGCATTAACAGTGCTGTTAGCTCAGCCTAGCTATGGCTTAGGTTTAGGCGACGTTAAGTTGCAATCTTATATCGGTCAACGCCTCGCAGCATCAATTCCACTATTAAGTGTGTCAGACAGCAATTCTTTATTGGTTGAAGTAACCCCGTTAAACAATGTCGTTCTACAATCTCAGGTGCAGAAAGTTAATAACGAATTAGTGGTAGGCGTTTCATCAGAGCAATTGATTTCTGAACCATATCTTCAGTTTAGCCTAAAAGTCGAGGATTCAAACCAGACTATTGTGAGAGAGTTTACAGTCTTGCTGGAAATTAATCCGCAGACTGGTTCATCAAGTCAGAGTATTAATGCATCTACTCCTTACAATTCGCAACAACTGTTATCGGAGCGAATTGTTGATTTTTCGGCCACTTCAGGAGATACCTTATTAGGTCCATATGAGTGGGCTCAGAAAGACCAGATTCCATCACGCTTTGGTGCTGTTCTGGATGGGCAATCGTTGTGGAGAGTTGCTCGACGAATTAACAGCGCTATGGATGTCTCGCTTAACCAAATGATGTGGGCCTTGTATTTATCTAACCCTGACGCATTTTCAAATGATTCGATCGAGTCTCTACGGGCAGGAGTATTCTTAGATATCCCGCAGTTTTCGGTTGTCTCGAGTGTCAGCGATGGGCAAGCAAAAAGAAACTTAGAGAGTTTAAGTGTGCTTAGTCAAGCTGCCGATGTACCTACTTCTGAGGTAGCTGTGGTTGGTGAGGATTCGGTAATTGCACAGAGTGAGCAAATTGAAGACCCAGCGACGCTTGATGAATCGATTTCTAATTTAGTATCAGAAGCAACTGAGCCTGATGAAGATAGCTTTAGGTTGTTAGGTTTAGATGACACTAGCTTGATTAACGCTGATAACCCTACTGAGACTAACCTACAAACAATTGAAACAATTAATGTGTTGTCTGTTACGGTAGGTAATCTAACTCAAGAGTTAATCCGCAAGGATAAACAAATTGAGTTTTTAGAGGAAAAAATTTCTGCTTTAGAGGGTGTTGCGGCACTTGATTCTATCCCGTCAGAGTCAGGTTCATCCTTGTTAGAACTGCCATCGACCTCGCTATCTCAGGCCACAGAAAGCAGCACTATCGCGACTAATGAATTAGAAATAAAACCTTGGTATTTATGGTTAGGTTTGTTTTTAATTACTTCACTGGGATTGCTTTTTTTTCGAAATAAACTTAAGGAATTAAATTTATTTGGCGATACTGA
The DNA here is from genome assembly GCA_023299895.1 of Arenicella sp. The sequence goes on from JALZWI010000017.1 coordinate 12,210, forward strand.
TGAGATAGAGTTCGTCAAACAAAAAAATATCAACATAACAACCTCGTCGACACTAAGTGACATTAAGAGTCGTGATTTCAGTGAAAAATCAACCTCAGATAAGGGCGACGACAATTTTGCTGAAGATGATTTAGATGATGGTTATAACAGTTTTGCTGATATCAGCATCAATTATATTGATGAAGACTCGATCGTTGATATTCAAGACACTACCAAGTATCTAGAAAAAGACTATATCGAATTTGAAAAAAATTTAGAGTCGCTGATTAAAAAAGATGACTATGATGAGGTGATTGAATTACTTACCTCATCACGTAATAAAATTATTGATGATGATCGCTATTATTTTGAACGGTTACGTTGTTACTTCCTTAAAAAAGATGAGGATGGATTTTATGCTTTTTATGATGAAATTGAATATACCATCCAACATTTTCCGGAAAACTGGAATCGTAAAATATCTGAAATGGTGATCGAATTAGGTCAAAAAGTACAAGACAGCGCATAAATTATTTTAAAATTTAATTTTGCATTCTTTTGTCCCGATAGTGGGTATTGATCCAGAGGTTTTGATTTTAGGTTCCATGCCTAGCGAGCGATCATTGAAGGTATTGCAATATTACGCACATCCGCAAAATGCTTTTTGGTGGATTATGTCGCATTTAGAGGGCTTTCCTTTAGAGTTGAGCTATGAAGACAAATGTTCACAGCTCAAATTGTCAAATTATGCAGTCTGGGATGTGTTGCATAGTTGTAAAAGAGAGGGAAGTTTAGATTGTAATATTGAGCGAACGAGTGAGAAGGTTAATGATTTTTCAGTATTTTTGAATGAGCATAAAAGTATAAAATTAATAGCCTTTAACGGTGGAGCAGCAAGACAAATTTTTATGCGACACTGCGTACAGATAATGAACCAACATAATTATATTAAGTTAATTCAGTTGCCTTCTACTAGCCCAGCTCACGCGAGGGTGAACCGGCAACAAAAGTTACAACTTTGGCGTAATGGCCTTGTCGTGAATTGAGCAACGATAAAATGCAAAAACCTTTTTGGCAAGAAAAAACTTTATTTGAGATGAGCCTCGATGAATGGGAGTCGGTTTGTGACGGCTGTGCAAAGTGCTGTCTAACTCAGCTGCAAGATGAACTAACTGAACAATTAGTCTTTACTGATGTAGCTTGTGATTTACTGAATGGTGATACTTGTCGCTGCCACGACTATAAAAATCGTAGCGCCAGAGTGCCAGAGTGCGTAACAATGACGATTGAAAATGTCGAAGAGTGTGCTAAGTTCATGCCTCAATCATGTTCATATAGATTATTATTAGAAGGCAAGCCTTTACCGAACTGGCATCATTTAGTTAGCGGCAAGCTTGCTTTAGTTCATCGGGCAGGCCATTCAGTATACGGGCGTGTCAGATTTGAGCGTAATATAAAAAACGATGAGTTAGAAAACTACGTGGTGGATTGGTGCTGATACAAGCCAAGATATTTTCATAGTGTATACTCGTAAAAGAATAATTTTTTAGTAATGGGGATTCAATTGATCGCAACGCGTTGGTATTGGTTTGGACTGCTTGGGAGTGGTTCCTTAGTCGCTGTCGCCTATTTTTATTTTCAACAGCAATTAGGTTTGGCACCCTGTCCGCTATGTATGTTTCAACGAGCCTGTCTAGCAGCTGTGATGATAATCTGTTTGCTCGGAATTTTATTTCGTCCCAGAAAGCTATTTTCCAAAGTTTTTGCTTTGGGAGTAGCAATTTCTTCAGCTCTTGGTTTAACAATCGCTGGTAGACAAGTATGGTTGCAGCACTTGCCAGCAGATCAAGTACCAGAGTGTGGCCCTGATTTAGAGTTTATGCTTGATGTCTTTCCATTTATGGAAATGATTCAAACTGTGTTGAGTGGCAGTGGTGAGTGTGCTGAAGTGCAATGGCGCCTACTCAGTTTTAGTATGCCAGAGTGGATGGTGGCGATTTTTGCAATAATGACGATTATTTCGTTAAAATTGTTATTTACTAAGCAACGGAAATATTTTTCTGGTAGCTATCGAAGTTAAATAAAAAATCGAAATTAAACCAAAGATGCTTTTCAGTCTAGCTTAAATTGATAAACATTCGCCTTTATGAAAAGCGAGCAGCTGATTATTAGTTACGCAATTCCAAATTTCATTATCTGTTAATGGTTTTGTAGCAACGACTGTTACAACATCATTAGGAGTCGTTTCATGACCAAAGTCAACACTCATATCCTTGTCTACTAAGCTTGCTTCTCCAAAAGGTGCTCTTCTGGATATCCAGCTCATATTTGTTGTGCAATAGGCGTAAAGGTATTTTGAATCGCTCATCAAAACATTAAATACGCCGAGCCCTGCAAGCTTGTTGCAAAGCTGATTAATGAGAAAGCGAAGAGGTTTAGCTGCTTTTGGGGAGACTGGGAAAGCTTGTTCGATTTCTGCTAGTAACCAACAAAAAGCATGCTCGCTGTCGGTTGTCCCAACCGGTTTATGTCTTCCAAGAGGAAAGTTTTTAACGCCTTTGAGTTGTCCGTTGTGGGCGAAGGTCCATTGGCGCCCCCAAAGTTCACGGCAAAAAGGGTGTGTGTTTTCAAGTTTTACTTTACCGCGATTAGCTTTTCTTATGTGGCTTATGATGATGTTGCTTTTAATCGGATAATCGCTAATTAGTTTCGCTAAAATTGAATCAGCGCATGATTCTGGGTCATGAAAAACTCGACAGCCCTTGTCCTCATAAAAACCGATGCCCCAGCCATCTGAATGAGGACCGGTACGGCCACCTCGTTCTAGTAAGCCAGAAAAACTAAAACAGATATCAGTCGGCACATTGGCACTTAAACCTAGTAGTTCGCACATTTTTATTCAAAAAATCTTAACGTATTTAGTACATAGTAACTTGTTTAGCATTGATCTTTAATTATAATCGTTAAACTATTATTGATTGAAAGGATAAACAAAAAGATGTTATTTAATCGAATACAAATTTTTTTACTGATTACCTCAATGTCTTGTTTCATTGTTGGTAATTCTCATGCACAACAAGTTGCTCTATTAGACTCAGGCGTTGATAATCCTAACGAGATTTTCAATATAGCGCCGGGCTTTAATTACTTTGATAACACAGAAGATACCTCGGATATTTCTCCTCGTGAAGGTGAGGGTCACGGAACTGTTTCGACACGAGTAGCATCAGAGGCTTTCAGTGGAGAAATAGTTCCTTTTGTTGTGACTGATGGTGAATTTGAGAGTTCGAGTAATGCGGCAAACGCGGCGCGAGATAGTGCACTTTTAGATGCGTTCAGTCGCAATGAAGTAAGGGTGGTCGGTTTAACAATTGGTGGTGAAGGAATTTCAGATGTTTCGGCGCCGCTAGTAGCAGATCTTTCAAATTCTAATAGAGTAGTTGCGATCAGTGCTGGCAATGGAGTTAGCTCTCAACCAAATGTGCTATCCACCTCAAGCTTTAATTTTGATGGTGTGATTATTGTTGGTGGTACAGATGCTAGTGGAACATTGTTACCACAATCGAATCGAGCAGGAACAACGGCCGATAAATATGTGGCTGCGATTGGCTTACCAACCTTGGATGCTGAGGTTGAAGCAGACAACAGCGGCACGTCATGGGCAACAGCTCGTATTAGCGGTATAGCTGGCGAGGTTCTTTTACAAAACCCTGAACTTACAGCTGCCGAGGTGGTGGAGATAATTTTAGATTCAGCAGAAGACAGAGGGGCTGTAGGTGTTGATCCTGAGTACGGCCGAGGTGTTATTTTAAATGCAGAGCAAGTACTCAATAACGCCATTGGTGAGCTCGAAATACCGACTGAGGCAACCCCAACTAGTACAGGCGGTGGCGGTAGCGGCGGTAGTTCTGGAGCAGGGCTTATATTAGGCGCGGCAGTCGCTGGAGGTATCTATTTATTAACACGTCCAAAAACCACACTGGAAAAAACCTTGGTGCTCGATTCTTATGGTCGCGCCTTTGAAGTTGACTTGACTAAACAAATTTCGATTAATGATGGTATTTTGCACTTAAATAATTTTTTCCCGTCATTGGATCAAAAATCAATCAATGATGGTTTTGTATTGCCTGGGTTAAATACTCAAGTGGCCTTTTCAGTAGCGACTGAGACAGATCACCGTGTGGACATGATTGAATATTTTGCAATGCCAGGCGATGTTGTGATTGAGGATGATTCAGCACAAATATCGTTTGTTTCGGAGAGCCAACTTACTAGCAGAGTGGGCCTTGCTACTGGCTATAAAGTCAGTCCAGACCTTACTTTTGGTGCTGTTTCTACTATTGAGCCACATGAGTTATTTGGTGCTACCTCGTTTATTTCGGGTCAATCTTTTGGTTCAGTATTAAGTGGGTTTAGTCAGCAGGCTGAAACGGTGAATCTAAGTTACTCACATGGTAAGTCAGGACAGTTTTCAACAAAGCTAGGTTTTGTGTCTGTAGATCAGTCACAAGACTTCGGGCAAGATAGTTTTTCATCAATTTTAGAAGGCGAGTATCAGTTTAATGATGCGGCGCTGGTAGCTGTACAATTTGGTCAAATAGAAGAAAAGGGCAGTCTATTAGGTGGATCATCTGGCGGTGTGTTTGGGGTTGATTTAGCGGAGACATATGCAGTTAATTTTGCGGGTCGTCTCAAAGCGTCTGAGACTTTTTCAATTGTTGCTAATTACGGCATAGGTCGTACTAGAGTAGATGCTGCTGAACAGAGCTTGCTAGACGGATTTTCAAGGTTAGACAGTAATTGGTATAGCATTGGCCTGATAGGCAATGATGTCTTTCGAGCTAAAGATCAACTTGGCGTAGCTTTTTCACAACCTTTAAAAATCCGCTCTGGAGCAGTTGACTACTCAATACCTACGGGAAGAGATATTAATTTCGATATCGTGTTTGATAGTGAGCGTGTAGATTTATCGGACACTAATGCAACTGAGCATAATTTAGAGGCGTATTATCGCACCATGTTGTCAGATAAGTTAGAGTTAGGCAGTTTCATTTCTTATCGTAAAAACCCAAATCACGTTAGTGGGCTTGGTGATGATATATTGCTGATGGCAACACTAAGGTATCATCAGTAAGATATTTTATTTTCACTGCTAATAATATAGCGGTCTTTTCAGTATTTTTTCTGAGGGCTGAATAGTTTACTATTCAGCCCGCCTAGCAGACCCTAAAACAATCGAATGAAACTATACAATACTGAAAGCAAATCCAAATCTGAATTTGTGCCCGCCAACCCAGAACATGTCACTATGTATGTCTGCGGCCCAACGGTCTACAGTTATGCACATATTGGTAATGCTCGGCCACCGGTCGTGTTTGATATATTGGCGCGAGTACTGCGTAGCCAATATCAAAAAGTGACCTATGTTCGTAATATAACTGATATTGACGATAAAATTAATAAAGCGGCAGCGACTGAAGGCGTTGAAATTAAGGTGATTTCTGAGCGCTATACAAAAGCTTATCACGATGATTTAGCAGCATTAGGTGTTCAACCACCAACAATAGAGCCTAAGGTAACTGAGCATGTTGCTGAGATTCATAACATTATCGCCAATTTGATTGAGTCTGATCACGCCTATGAAGCTGAAGGGCATGTGCTTTTTAGTGTTAGTTCTTATGCAGAATATGGTCAGTTATCCAAACGAGACCCTGAGGAATTATTGGCGGGGGCGCGTGTTGAGGTTGCTCCATATAAAAGAGATGCGGGTGATTTTATACTCTGGAAGCCATCCAATGACGAGCAACCTGGATGGGATAGCCCGTGGGGACGTGGCCGTCCTGGATGGCATATAGAATGCTCGGCAATGGCGGCCACTCACCTTGGTAAGACTGTTGATATTCATGGTGGTGGACATGACTTGGTCTTTCCTCATCATGAAAATGAACGTGCGCAGAGCACTTGTGCTCATAATGGCGAACCGTTCGTGAAATATTGGTTGCATAACGGTTTTGTAAATGTAGACAGTGAAAAAATGTCTAAATCGATTGGCAATGTTTTGCTGGTAAGAGATTTACTAAAAGACGCCCCTGGTGAAGCAATTCGATATGTCTTAATGGCCGCACATTATCGCGCACCATTAGATTGGAATGATGAAGTGCTACAACAGGCCAAAAGCAGTTTAGATCGATTGTATGGTGCTTTATGGGATCTTCAAGAGTTGCTCGTACCTGAAGACATTGGTGATCAAATTCCTAAGGCTTTTAAGCAAGCCTTATATGATGATTTAAATACATCCAAAGCTCTTGCCGAGCTATTTTCATTGTCAAAACAGGCAAACTCAAGCGATGATAACTCTCAGAAAGTAAAGCTCAAAGCAGCTCTACTGCAAAGTGGCGAATGGTTAGGTTTATTGCAGCAAGACCCTCAAAGCTGGTTTAGAGGTACTCTCAGTGAGCAAGAGGTAGCGCAAATAGATCAGTTAATCGCTGAACGAATTACTGCTCGTGAGGAAAAAAACTGGACTCGCGCTGACGAAATTAGAGATATCCTTACCGACAAACGAGTGCTTGTTGAAGACAGTGCTACTGGCACGCGCTGGCGTATAGAATCATGAATAATATTGAAGCAATACAAGCGGGTCTAGTCGATGAGTTTGGAATTTTTGACGACTGGATGGCTCGTTATGAGTACGTTATTGATTTGGGTAATAAGTTGCCTGATTTCCCTGATGAATGGAAAACCGACGAGAATAAAATTCATGGCTGTCAATCACAAGTCTGGCTGAACATGCAGTTGGAAGATGGAAAACTAAAGATCGATGGTGCTAGTGATGCGTCAATTGTGGCTGGTTTGGTAGCAATTGTGTTGCGTGTTTACAGTGATCAAGCACCACAAGATATTTTAAATGCGAAACCAGACTTTATAGCTGATATTGGATTTACGGACCACCTGAGTCCAACACGTAGTAATGGTTTACATGCGATGTTACGAGCTATTTATCAGCGAGCAGGCAGCTATTTGTAATGAGCCATTGTTTTACTTGCGAAGCTGGTCGAGTTTTAGTCTAAAAATGCTGCTATCCAATCACTCATCCGCATATAATAAACGGTCTGCGTCAAATTTTGACGGAGATTTTTTTCAATCTAAATAGTCGAGAAAGTTTCGGAGAGTTTAATGTCGTTTGATGATCGTGATGGTTACATCTGGATGGATGGTGAATTTGTTGAGTGGCGTGATGCGAAAGTACACGTTCTAACGCATACATTGCACTATGGTGTAGGCGTTTTTGAAGGTGTACGAGCTTATGAAACCGATAAAGGACCTGCGATTTTTCGTTTGAATCGACATACTGAGCGACTTTTACAATCAGCTAAAATTATGGGCATGGAAATTCCATTCTCTGCTGAAGTTATTAATCAAGCGCAGATTGAAGCGGTTGCTAAAAATGAACTGCAATCGGGTTATTTAAGACCAATGGCTTACTATGGTTCTGAAGCCATGGGTTTGCACGCACACGGCTTGAAAGTTCATCTAATGGTTGCTGCGTGGCCATGGGGTGCATACTTAGGTGATGAAGCGCTCGAGAAAGGCATTCGAGTTAAAACATCGTCTTTTAATCGTCATCACGTCAACAGCACCATGGCGAAAGCTAAAACTAATGGTCACTACACTAACTCAATAATGGCATTGCAAGAGGCAGAGCGTTGCGGCTATGACGAGGCCTTAATGCTAGATACTACTGGTTATGTAGCCGAAGGTAGTGGAGAGAATATATTTATTGTCCGTAGGGGTAAGGTTTATACGCCTTCGCTTACATCTGCTCTTGAAGGTATCACGCGCGATACAGTGGTTGAGTTGATACGCGATGATATGGGGCTTGAGGTTATTGAAAAGCAAATTACTCGTGACGAAATTTATACTGCTGATGAAGCATTTTTTACTGGTACTGCAGCCGAAGTAACGCCTATCAAGTCACTGGATGATCGTGTCATTGGTGCAGGTTCCAGAGGGTCTGTAACTGAAGAGTTGCAAACACGCTACTTTGATGTGGTGAATGGGCGCAATTGTGCTAGGACTGGTTGGTTGACATATATAAACGACATTTAAGTCTTGTTGATTACTTTTATCATACTCGGTCATGCCTGACCAAACCAAAAAATACCTTATCATCGGCCCTGCTTGGGTCGGCGATATGGTAATGGCGCAAAGTTTATTTATGGATATAAAACTGCGTGAACCTGATTCAATAATTGATGTATTAGCGCCAGCATGGACCGCCGCATTAATTGATCGTATGCCTCAAGTCAACAAGTTGGTAAGCGCAGATTTTAAACATGGTAAGTTGAGCCTTGGTGAACGGCTTCGAATAGGCAAAGATTTACGAGCACAAGGTTATACCCATTCAATAACATTACCTAATTCTATCAAGTCAGCATTAGTGCCCGCGATTGCGAAAATACCTGTGCGGACAGGGTATATTGGAGAACAACGCTGGGTCTTATTGACTGACCTACGCCGTTTGAATAAATCGTTATTACCTATGACAGTGCAGCGTTTTATTGCGCTTGGGCTGGCTAAAGATGCTAAGCCACGGGCGATAGATTCGATTCCTACACCGCAACTTCAGGTGAGTGAACATGATGTCTCTATGGTGCAAGTAAAATACAAGCTCAAGCCAGATCAACAGGCACTAGTGTTGTGTCCCGGAGCTGAGTTTGGTATTTCCAAGCAATGGCCGGTTCAACATTATGCCCAAGTTGCTCAGCGGTATTTAGATCAAGATTGGCAGGTTTGGTTAATGGGCTCAAATAAAGATGTAAATACCTGTCGAGAGATTAACCAACTGACGGACGAACGTTGTAAAATTTTAGCAGGCAGCACCTCTTTACCTGAGGCCGTTGATATCACCTCACAAGCAAGTTTAGTAGTGAGTAATGATTCGGGGTTGATGCATATAGCGGCGGCCTTACAGGTACCATTAGTGGCGGTTTATGGGTCAACTGACCCAGGTCATACGCCACCGTTAAGTAAAAATCATGCAGTTGTTCGACTTGATCTTGACTGTAGTCCTTGTTTTAAGCGCGAGTGCCCGCTTAAACATCATGATTGCTTAAAACAGTTAGAGCCTGAACTTGTTGTTGGACAAGCCGAAACCTTATTGCAATGAAAGTACTTATTATCAAGTTAACCTCCATGGGCGATGTGTTACACCTATTGCCAGCATTGAGTGATCTCTATAAACAGTATCCCGAGGTAAGCGTTGATTGGATGGTGGAAGATAGTTTTGCGGAAATTCCTGTTTGGCACCCTTCAGTGAATCGGATTATTAGTGTCGCGACACGTCGCTGGCGCAGTTTAAATAAGCAAAACGTTACTGAGTTTTACAGTTTTGTGAAAGAGCTCAGAATGGAGAAGTACGATGTCGTACTTGATGCACAAGGTTTAATGAAAAGCGCGGGACTTGGTTTATTTGCGCGGTTGGATAAAGGCGGGAAACGTATTGGGTTTAGCGCCGACTCGATTAAAGAAAGCTTCGCTGCAAAATTGTATAAGCAAAAAATTAGTATTGCTAAAGACCAACACGCGATTGATCGCTTGCGGCAATTATTGGGAAAAGCTTTTGACTATTCGGTTTCGGACAAGTCGCCGTTAAATTATCAAATAAAATTACCAGCCAGGATAAAAGGGTCAAGCAACCATCGGACGATTTTTTTCTTACATGGAACCACTTGGCCGAGCAAACATCTGCCAGATCAGATTTGGCGTGATTTAGTTGATTTAGTGACCGATGATGGTTACCAAATAAAAATGTGTTGGGGTAATGATCTTGAACGCGCACGCGCTGAGTGGATTGCACAAAGCAATGTTGACGTAGAAGTATTGGCTAAACTTAGTTTGACAGAATTAGCCACAAAAATTCAAGATGTTGCTGGCGTGATTTCAGTGGACACGGGGTTGGGGCACCTTGCTGCAGCGCTCGGGATACCTACCACTTCTGTATATGGGGCTACTGATGCATCGTTAACTGGTGCGGTCGGTAAAAATCAACAACATATACAGACTGCTTATCGATGTTCGCCTTGTCTATTAAAAAAGTGCGACAAATTAACAGATCAAATAACGGCCTCGCCTTGCTATCAAACATTGTCCGCCGCTGATATCTGGCAGTCTCTATATACGAGTATTGCATAAATATAATTAGCCACCATTCTGATTTGAACACGGCGTATAATGTCACTATTGTATTGAATTTTCGGTTTTCTTATGCACTTCGCTTTTTGTCTGTATAAACATTTTCCTTATAGTGGCTTGTCCTTAGACATGCTACGGATTGCTAATGAATGTGTCCAACGTGGGCACAAAGCCAGTGTATTTACTGGTAGTTGGGAAGGCGAAGTACCAGATGGTGTAGAAGTGGTTATCGTGAAGCATTTTGGTCTCACTAATCACACGCGTGCAGGTGCTTTTCATCGAAAGTTACGCAATGAACTCGCTAACAGAAATTTCGACGTCAGGGTTGGCTTTAATAAGATTCCCGGTATGGATATCTATTATTGTGGAGACTATTGCTATGTAGGTCGTTCGCACCTCCGCCATTCTTTTTTCTACCGTTTTACTCCCCGATTTATCTATTTTTCTAGTTTTGAAAGAGGCGTATTTGAAGCGTCTTCACGAAGCAGTGTTTTGTCGTTGTCGGATCGTGAAAAATCTATTTATCAGCAATATTATTTGACGCAAGATTCTCGTTTTTTATGCTTGCCTCCGACATTAGAAAAAGCGCGCTGGGCTAGCCTTGGTGAATTGCCTGATCGGGATAATTTACGAAAATCATTAGATATCAAAAAAGACGATAAGCTAGTTTTCCTGATTGGTTCGGGCTTTGCTACTAAAGGACTGGATCGAGCAATTATCGCAATGTCGGCACTGCCAACTGAATTATTAGAAAAAACATATTTATATGTTGTCGGACAAGATAAGAATGAGCCTTTTGTACGTTTAGCAAAACGCCTAAATGTCGCGAGTAATGTCCGATTTTTAGGAGGGCGAAAAGACATACCAGCCTTGATGAAAGCAGGAGATATGTTATTGCATCCTGCCTATGCTGAAACGACCGGCGGGGTATTGTTAGAGGCGATTGTGTCAGGCTTACCAGTGTTGGCTACCCCTGTATGTGGATATGCACCTCATATTAACTTAGCGAAAGCTGGCCATGTATTACGTAAACGCTTTTCACAAGAAGAGTTGAACAATAAATTGTATGAAATGCTCCTGTCTGATGAAAATGAGGAGTGGCATGAAAATGGTCTTAAATATGGCCAAAACCCAGGTCTTTACGTAATGCCACAGCGCGCTGTAGATTTTATCGAAGAGACCCAAGAGAACCGTGAATTAAATTTCAACTCAGCGCAACGCCAAGAGCGTGACCAATCTTTATATATAAATAATGAGTTGAGACATGCTTTACAAGGTAAAGACTCGTTTCAAGATATGATGAATATCGGTGGCAACGTTTACCGTGAAGCACTCGGGCGTCGTACTTTGCGTTTCACTCAAGGTGATAAAGATTATTTTTTAAAAATGCACACAGGCGTAGGCTGGGGAGAGATTTTTAAAAACTTAACTTATTTGCGAGCACCTGTCGTAGGTGCCTTAAATGAATGGCATGGCGTGCATCGCTTAAACGATTTAGAAATCGATACCATGACAGTAGCGGCATATGGAATTCAAGGAAAAAATCCAGCGACCAAGCATTCGTTTATTATTACCGAAGCGCTACCAACTGAAACCAGCTTAGAAGATTACTGTGCTAAATGGCGAACAAATCGTCCTAACACGGTGAAAGAGGTTCGACTTAAGCGTTGGATTTTAGGTAAGGTGGTGGAGACTGCTCGAGTTATTCATGAAAATGGTGCTAATCACCGTGATTTTTATTTATGCCATTTTTTACTTAATGCCTATTTTGATGCTGAGGATCAGGTAAAACCTGATAGTAAATTGTATCTAATCGACTTGCACAGATTACAGATACGTCGAAAAACACCAGAGCGATGGGCAGTTAAAGATATATCGGGTTTGTATTATTCTAGTAAGGATATTGGATTAACCAAACGAGATTTACTGCGATTTATTAAATTATATCGTGGTAAACCATTGCGAGAAATTTTGAGTGCTGAAGCAGGGTTTTGGGAAAAAGTACACAGCAAAGGTGAAAAGCTTTATGCCTCTGAAAAGCGCAAGGCCTTAGCGAAAGAAAAAAGCCAAGGTGAAAATTTAGTAAATGATAAATCGGCTATAAAAACTGTTATAGGCAAATGATTCTGATGTTTTTGAGCATCTGAATTCTAATAACTAATTAAATATGCTCTAAAAAATGAACAAGGAATGGCTGACACAAGGCATTATAAAAACCAAACAGTGGCAATTTTATCGTTATGTGGTCGATTGGTTTGAACCTCACAATAAGTTTAATCGTCAACAGATTGATCAATGGTTAGAGTCAGTTCAGTCGTATAAACATGATCAAACAACGACCGTTGCTAAAGTGACAATTGGGAAATTTGACTTAGTGCTAAAGCGTTACAATGCGAGATCGTTTGGACATAAAATAAAACGCTCTTTGCGCCAGTCACGAGCTCAGAGATGTTGGAATATGAGTTATATTTTTGCGCAAGCTGGTTTGAATGTTGCTCCCCCTATTTTTATGTTTGAGGAACGATTCTTCTTCATTCGTAAGCATGCTTTTTTTGCTAATGAATATTTGTCTGGTGATGAATTGTTGGAGGTATTACCAGCTATGCATGAAACAGAACAATTGCAAGTTGTCGAAGCTTTTAAGGAGGCCATGACAATTATGCTGAAATATAAACTTTCACATGGTGATATGAAGGCGAGTAATTTACTTTGGGTAAACCAGCAGTTGTTCTTCATCGACTTAGATGGCGCTCGACAACACAGATACGCAGTTAGTTGGCTGCGATCAAATAAGCGTGATAGAAAAAGATTTTTAAAGAATTGGAGTGGAAACTCAGAACTAGAGGCTCTGTTTTCTTGGCTTAAGTAGCTATTTAATGTAGTTATGTTTTATGTAAGGGAGTGGGGTGTATAAAATTAATTAATTGATCTTTTTGTTGCATCGCATCGCGATATCCTAGTTCAATCAACTCATTACAGAATGTTTTAGT
>JALZWI010000018.1 GCA_023299895.1 Arenicella sp.
TTCTTTCTAATCAACCAAAAAAAAGCCCGCACAAGGCGGGCTATTCGTTTGAGTGGTGGGGCGTGCGCGGTTCGAACGCGCGACCACCTGATTAAAAGTCAACCTTTGAGACTATAAACTTAATACAATCAAACACTTATAACGCTAACTAGTTATAACAGTTACTTCTTTAGTATGAGTAACTTAGGCAAATTTAGTGCAATTAATGCGAACTGAGCAATGTAAGTAATTTGTGCCTTCTTTTTAGAAATTCCTAGATTTTTTTTACTGTCACTTAGCAATCAGAGCCATAAATATATTTAACCCAAAAGTTATCGTTACGCTTCCTTACCTCGGGAAATACCTTTTCTAGGCGGGTCTATCAGAAAAATACTTAACCAGCTTTCTACCTAGCATTACAATAATAATTCATTACGCATCGTAATTGACTTCATCTATCTTGCAACCAATTGACTATCGGAGCAAGTAATGTTGGTAGCGTATACATCGGAATTTGGCCAATACTAAAGTAAACGAGGATTTCAGCGCCTACTTTACCAAGTAAGACGAGATACATAAGTCCCAGATCACAATTGCCATTTCAGGTCTTTTGCTTGCTCGCCAGAATAAAGCAACGGTTGTTAGGTAAAGGAGTAACACCAACGCGGTAGATCCGAGAAGGTTCTATACGACTAACTGTAGCAATAATCAAAGGATTTTTCATCAACCTGTGCCTTCGCTATTAGACGCTCTCAGCACCGAGATGCAATTTCAATCTACAACCATTGACCTGCTCCAAAATAATATTGAAGTGCATAAACGCATTTCCCAATACACAACGCCAGTTAGTCTTAAGAGCAGGACAAAGATTTGAAAGCTGATCTATAACTCTAAATACCAAGTGATTCATATGAAGCAGCAATTCGCTCAAGAGAAATCATCATCGCCGCCGTTCGTAAATCCGGAATACGCTCGTCGCTATGCCAACGCTCGCTAATTACTTGGTAGCCTTCTCGCATCACATCATCGAGACCCGACCTCACTAGGTCTAATTCAGTAGGCCCTTCCATTATAGTTTTTAAGCTGTCCTGCGGAAATTCCCTACCTACTAACTCCTCAATAGCACTAACCATATTGAGAGTTTGCCGTTCGTATTGACGACGTTGAAGGCGCCCAAAGCGTATATGTCCGAGGTTCTTAACCCATTCGAAGTATGAAACGGTTACACCGCCTGCATTTGCATACAAATCTGGAATGATAAGGCAGTTTTTATTTCTTAGAATTTTGTTGGCGCTATAAGTGATCGGGCCATTAGCGGCCTCAATAATTACTCTTGCGTGAATAGAGTCAACATTGTCAGTAGTAATGACGCCTTCCATGGCCGCAGGTATCAAAATGTCACAGTCCATCATCAAGCAACGTGATGCATTCTTCGTATAACCTTCAAAACCTTCAACACCGCCTTTCGTGGTTATGTGTTCCTTTAGTTGTAACACGTCAATGCCTGCAGTATTTATAACCGCACCGTCATGTTCGATCACCCCCACAATTACCGCATCATCTTCACTTGATAAAAAGTTAGCCGCGTGAAAGCCTACATTCCCTAAACCTTGTACAACTATCCGCTTACCGCGAAGTGACCCTGACAAACCGGCGAACGCTATATCCTCCTTATGTCGAAAAGCCTCTCTCAGCGCGTATTGAACACCTCGCCCTGTCGCTTCTACTCGCCCTCGAATACCGCCCTTATCGACAGGCTTACCCGTCACACATGCAAAAGCATTTATGTCTGAAGGATATAGCCGTTTGTACTCATCGGCCATCCAAGCCATCTCACGTTCGCCTGTACCCATATCTGGGGCAGGTACATTTTGCGCTGGACTAATAAGCGATCTTCTAGCTAACTCTTGAGTAAATCGTCGTGTAATCCTCTCAAGCTCGAACGGTTCCCACTGAGTTGGGTCAATCACCAGAGCACCTTTAGAACCGCCAAAAGGCGCTTCAACAAGCGCACATTTGTATGTCATCAACGCGGCAAGTGCTTCGACCTCCTCCTGGTCAGCATACGGGGAATATCGAATACCGCCTTTAACTGGTTCTCGATGCTCTGAATGAACGGAGCGGTAGCCAACGAAGGTAAAAAGCTGTTTGCGTAACCGAACACCAAATCGAACGATGTACGTGGAATTCGCAACCTTTATTTTGTGTCTTAGAGAATTGCTTAACCCAATAATGTCTGCTGCTTCGTCAAAACTGCGTTCTACAGAATTGAGAAAGGTTTCGTCTTTTTTTGACATTTTAATTAACCATGTAAAACTGAATGTATTGTTGTCATGTTTGAGTAAGAAAAACTTAATAGTGCTTCTTTCACAATGGCAAAAAAAATCTGCCACCCATGTTTAAGTGAATGGCAGACTAAAAGAAGAGTTTTCAGATACTCAATGCATATACTTAAAAACTTAATCCTAGTTTGATATATGCTCTGCGCCCCCGAGGATCGCCAGTTCGAGGATCAAAGCTGCCTGCAATAGCGACAAATGGAGGGTCTTCAGCAAAAGCGTTGATCAAACCAATTGTTAATGAGGTTTCCGATTCTTCACGAAGAAAACTTCCTAACAATAGGCTGTACTGAAGGTCGACTTGCCCAAAGGAATCAATCGAATCCGTGTTGTTAACTTCATTGCGTTCGTAACTATCAACATACCGATAGAAAACATTAGCACTATGTCGTCCATTGACCCAGTTTAGACCAACGTTAGCACGTAACTCGGGGGTTGGGTTGCCAACGTTGGAGCGGTTTAGCGCACCTGCGCCATCAATGACCGTTCCATCGGCTGTAGTGATGTCATAAGAGGTAACGTAAGTCGCACTCAACGAGGGCGTAAATGCACCTACGTTCGTGTCGTATGTTGAGCGAGCAGTGAAGTCGAAGCCGGATGTATCGATTGCGGTTGCGTTAATGAATAATGTATTAACAATCGCAATCGTCCCAGCGGAGGTACGCTCGACCCTAGAAGAGTCATTAGGATCCAAATTGACGATTTCTTGCGCATTTTCTCGAGTAAGTACATCTTCAAAAGAGAAGTCCCAATAATCAAAGTCAAGATTCCAATTTCCTACAGCCCATGTAGCACCCAAGTTAAACGCGGTTGATGTTTCTGGCTCTAAATCGAGATCGCCAATAGTTCGGTTACCTGCAAATGTTGTCGAGCCGCCATTATTGGGGTCGCTAATATTGGCGAAGTTAGTTTGCGCTCCTAGCAATTGATGCACCGACGGCGCACGAAAAGATGTGCCGATAGAACCTCTGAACGATAGATTGTCTGACGGAGTCCAAAGTATTGAGATTTTTGGGTCAGTAGTATCGCCAACACCATCACCATAATCCTCATACCGAATCGCCGCACTTACTTCGATATTTTCGGACACTGGCAACAAGATCTCACCAAATAACGCAACAACATCACGCTCTCCAGAAAAATTGGTATTGCCAATCAAGAAAGCGAACCCATCTTGTTGAGTAATTGAGTCATAAACGGCTGTCAACGATTCATCACGATACTGAAAACCTAAGGCAAAGCCAGCAGAACCACCCGGTAATGCAAATAGATCGTTTCCAGTAATTGTTCCTTCATAAGAGGTAAGCTCAGATTCAGTGTCACCGATATAGTCCCCAATAATAAAATCACGTAGTTCTTGATTCACGGGATCATTAATACTAGTCGGATTAAAAAACAAACATCCATTTGTTCCTGGCGCTGAGTTAGCCGCGTCACAACCAATCCCACCAAACCCGTTTAACGCGGCTTGATAATTCGCAGCGATTACATCTCGAGGGTTTTGCACCGCATCATTAGCCGCGCGAACAAACGAGAGGTCCCAAGAAACAGAATCGGTCAACTCCCCTTCTGCACCAAATGCAAAACGTGTCGTTGTATGGTCATACAAATTAATTTCTGTTGGTTGACCAGCGCCAAACGGGCGGCTAAAGAAATCAACGTCTACACCAAACGGGTTCCCGGGGTTATTGGCAGGAACAGTCGGTGTATTCAAAACAGGGAAGCTTGGAGATACTTCTCGAGAAATGTTGTTACGAGCAAAACCAATTTCAGCCCATGCTTTAGTCGTCTCACTCCAGTCCCAATTTGCCCGTGCAAATGCTTGTAGGCGACGTTCATCGGGTACAGATGTTACTTGTGGCCCAAAGTCAAAACGACAGAAACCACCACTCAAAAAACCACCATTCGCTTCACAATTAGGGTCTGCCTCGATGGTGCCATCAGGTAATCTAAACGTACCAGGATTACCAAAGCCACTCGTACTATCGCCTTCAAGGCCTCTAACCAAAAAATCAACTTCATCGAGTAACAAACTGCTGCGACTTAAATAACTAGCCGCTACAAGAATATGACCTGTGTCTCCGACGTCGCCGCCATAAACGAAGTCTAGATTGGTATCATCTTGAGAACCATCGTCGGTCCGCGTCCGAGACTCTAATTCAATTTCGACACCATTAAACTTGTCGCGAGTTACAAAGTTTGCAACACCCGCAACCGCGTCAGAGCCATAGAGGGCTGAGGCTCCGTCTTTAAGAATATCGACTCTTTCGATAGCCAGGTTCGGCACTAATGAAGCTGTATCAACAAAACTAGCACCTTCATCTGTGACTACTGAGGAGGTAACCTGACGTTTTCCGTTTAATAGTACTAAGGTTGATGAGACGCCTAAACCACGGAGGTTTATGTTTGAGGTACCAACAGTGAAGTTCTGCGAAAGATTATCTGAATTATTTTGTGAGCCTGAGTTTATTGTCAGTGTTTGGATCAAATCACGCGTATCTTTAGCGCCAATATTTTTAAGATCCTCAGAACCAAAACTAGAAAGCGGCGTTGATGTAGTCGCTTGAGATTTTCTCTTAATCCTCGAACCGAGTACCACAACCTCTTCCAAAGAATCCGCACTATCTTCTTCTTGAGCATGCGCGATATTGGAAGTAGCGCTTAACGCTATTAGTGCCGATAGTACACTCGTTGTTATAGATCGTTTTTTAAAATTTTTCATCATACATATCTCCTATCATTTTCTCTTTTGTATTGAGTTAAAATACTTTATTTCTATTATTTAAATTAATTGGTACAAAAATCAGACACTCCAAATACTTACTAAAAACACTCTATTTGTTTGCAAATCATGTTGATCAGGCATAAGTGAATCTCGACATTGACATAACGTTGATAATTTGTCAACATAATGCAATCATTATGTAACTATATGAATTTAGGAAATACCGTGGCTTTAGAATCAACAACTGATCCAAAACAACAATGGCAATTTTGGGTAGATCGTGGTGGCACATTCACCGATGTAGTAGCAGTAACACCCGATGGAAATTTGCTCACTCGAAAACTTTTATCTGAAAATCCTGAAGCTTATGAGGATGCTGCGCTGCATGCCATACGGGAATATCTAGGGATAGAAAGTGACCAGCCAATCCCAGCAGATTCTATTCATGTAGTAAAGATGGGAACAACGGTAGCAACCAATGCTTTGCTTGAACGCAAAGGCGAACCTACGGTTTTAGCTATCACCGAAGGACTAAACGATTTACTGGAAATCGGGCATCAAGCTAGGCCAAAAACATTTGCGTTGAATATTAAAAAACCTGAACTTCTTTACAATGAAGTAATTGGTATAAAAGAACGTGTTCATTCAAATGGAGAGGTTTCAATTGAAATCGACCTTAATCGTACGCGTAATTCTCTAGCTCAGGTTTATAACAAAGGTTACCGTTCGATCGCTATAGTACTAATGCATGCCTACAAGTTTCCTGAGCATGAAAAACAAGTTGCCGAGCTTGCAACTCAACTGGGATTTCAACAAATTTCCATGAGTCACGAAGTATCTCCCTTAAGCAAGATCGTTCCACGTGGTGAAACCACCATTGTCGATGCATATTTAACACCTATATTACGGCGCTACATCGATAGGATTGCAGATGCAATTGGCAGTCAAGATAAACCCGGTAAGCTTCTCTTTATGCAATCTTCGGGCGGCCTCACTGATTCGAAGAAGTTTCGGGGGCGCGACGCTATTCTCTCTGGACCGGCTGGCGGGATAGTAGGCGCAACGCATACTGCAAAAATTGCAGGGTTTAATAAAATTATAGGCTTTGATATGGGCGGCACCTCAACGGATGTGTCTCATTTTGCGGGCGAATATGAAAAGCAAGAGGGGGGTA
>JALZWI010000019.1 GCA_023299895.1 Arenicella sp.
TGATGTCTTCGACTCATATCATCGAAGTTTTGGAAACCCATCAAAAATGGAGCAATTAAAACAATTGCCGTAGCAGCTAAAGCACCTAAAGGTAAATTACGGTCTTTTGCTCTTTGCTGATACATTTCGTATAAAGCTAAAACAGCCATACCAATCCACATGGCGAAGGTAAAGAAGGAGCCGACGAGTACATAATCCCGTTCTCTAGGTTCATTCGGAGGCTGATTGGAATAAACAATAATTCCTAAACCTGTTATAATAAATAATGCCAGCAGCCCCATAAAATCTTTTCCTCTTTTCTTAGCATGGAAAAATAAACCTAACAAACCAAAAAGTAATGGTAATAGATAGTACTTATTTTTTCCTTGGTGCTTTGCCATAGAAGTTGGCAATTCACTCATATTATGTAGTCGAGCTTCATCCAGTGGGGTAATACCCGACATCCAGTTTCCACTCTTTTTATTCCAAGAGTAATAGCCTTGTTCTGCATTCTGTTTACCTGCAAAATTCCACATAAAATAACGGAAGTACATCCAACCAAATTGATAAGAGAACATAAAACTCATATTATCAGCAAAGGTCGGTTCGCCTGATTTTTTATCAATCCATTGTCTATAAAGATTCGGTCTACCTTGACTTCCATCACTCATTCTAGGGAATAATACCTTGTCTTTATCAGCATAAACATAAGAGATTTTTTTATCTACAATTTCATATCCATCTCCTACTTTACCAAAACGGTCTTCTTCTTCTACTCTTAATGGAGAAGCGGTAAAATTAGGTCCACGCAATAATTCTCTTTCCCCATATTGTTCCCGATTCAAGTAAGGTAATAACCGCATTGCATCATCAGGATTATTCATATTAATTGGTGTATTTGCATCGGCTCGAATGACAATTACTCCAAAAATAGAAAAACCAACAACTACCAAACTCATTGCTACAATCAGTTTTTGAGCTAAACCATTTTGGTTTTTGTGGGCATATCTTAAACCTGCGTAAATCAAACC
Source organism: Arenicella sp. (assembly GCA_023299895.1). The sequence goes on from JALZWI010000019.1 coordinate 1,011, forward strand.
TCCAATAATCAATAGCACAAATAATAATCCACTATGGAACGGTAAGCCTAAACTATTAACGGCAAATCTTTCCATTAATGCCCAAAGTTGTGGAATACCTGAAATAATGACTGACTGGATAAAAACAATAAAAACAAGTCCTACTATAGCGGCAATTACCATCCCCAAGAAGTTCGTGTTCTTATATTTTTTGAAATAATAAAACAAAGCCAAGGCTGGGAAAGTCAATAAACTCAACAAGTGAACCCCTGCGGACAAACCTGCTGCAAAAACAGCAAAGACTAACCATCGGTCAGAATCTGGTTCATCTGGCAAACCATACCATTTCACTACCGCCCAAAGCGTCATAGCCGTAAACATGGTAGACATGGCATATACCTCGCCTTCCACTGCGGAAAACCAGATAGATATACAAAAAGCAGAAGCTAATCCTGCTACTAATCCAGCACCCGCTAAAGCATAAGAATCAGCAGTATTTGGCTGTTCGTCTCGTCCTAATAAGGCTAACCTACCTAAAGTAATAGTAGACCAGCAGACAAACATGGCTGCAAAAGCCGATACCATACCAGACATCAAGTTGACAGAAAAAGCAATATCAGCAGGGTCGCTAGAAAATATTTCCGCTATAAACGTAAACATTCTACCAACAATCATAAATAAAGGTGCGCCCGGTGGGTGAACCACTTCTAATTTATAAGCTCCTAATATAAACTCCCCAACATCCCAAAGACTGCCGGTTCTCTCTGCCGAAAAAAAGTATACTACTAAAGCTATAATGAAAACCAGCCAACTGGATAAGCTCTTGGCTTTCTTAAAGGAATCTAACATATGATAAGTCTATATTCTTAATAATGACGTAAAATTAATAAATAAGGAAGAAGGAAGGGGCCCTAATCTACGAAATGATTCGTTTTTTAGATCTTCTTCATTATTCTATCCATATTCAGCCTAATACTGATATGATTATTAGCGCCAGCAATATGGTAGTAACCGACACCATAGTCGATCTTTATCTTCTTGATACTGAATCCAATACCTGTAGAAAAACCTGCAAGACTTCGGAATGAGGCTAATCTCATCTCTTGCTTACGCTGATGATTATAGCCGAACCTGAGTCGCATCTGCTGATTCTTGCCTATTAAGAATTCTCCATTTAATATGACATGTCGGAATAAGTTATCGAGATTTCGGCTAAATCCGCCCTTGGTTTGTAGTTCTCCTGTTAGTGATGCTTCAGAATCAAAATCTGGGTCATCGTATCTGATATACCACTTCTGCAGATTATGCCCTACGACAGAAAATCTGAATGGCAGATGCTCCAATTTCTTAGAATATCCTAATTGTAGATCAAATGGCAATGCCCTGCTATCATCAACAATAGCTGATATCTCAGTACCTATATTTCTAAGGACCAATCCCCACGAGCCCCCTGATTGAGGTCTAGCATAATGAATACCTATATCCATGCCTACTCCTACAGATCCATAAGTTTCGTAGTTACTGCTGAGGAATTTTAGATTAACTCCTGCTCTTATTCGTTCGTTAAGTTGCTTGGCTGCACCTATGAGTACCGCTATCTCTCCTGCACTGAACTCTCCATTAATATTGCCTATCTCATCCGTGAGATCAAAATTGCCATATTTTATAGGCAATATTTAGCTTAATAGACAGTGACTGCCAAGACTCAAACGCAGATAAACGCCAGCCAGTAAAAATCGCAATTAATAACGCGGCAATCGGCATTAAAATATGAGTTGTCAGAATATTGAATAAATCAAAGAAGCCATTTACTTGCAAAGTATCAAAATAATAAAA
>JALZWI010000020.1 GCA_023299895.1 Arenicella sp.
GTCCGGGTAGGTCAATTGCCATCAAAACAAAGCGATTAGCAGTTAAATAATTTCCGAGGGCCTGATAGCGTTCAGTGTGTTCGGCTAAACCATGAACCAGTAACACCACAGCTTTGGGATCGTCAATATCCCAGTTGCGTTGATAAGGCTCTATTTGAGTTGGCATTGCTACGAATATTTATTCTAATTTGATAGGATGAAAACTATATCATTCCTAATTCGAGTTTAGCTTCTTCAGTCATATTGTCCATTGTCCATGGTGGTTCAAAGGTCAGTTCGACACGCGCATCTGAAACGCCGACAACGCTTTTGACAGCATTTTCGACTATGCCTGGAAAAGTTTCAGCGACTGGGCAGCCCGGAGCAGTAAGCGTCATGCTGACATCAACAAAATAATTTTCATCGACTTCAAAGCCATAAATCAAACCGAGATCATAAATATTCACAGGAATCTCAGGATCATAGACGGTCTTAAAAGCTTCGATAATATCTGGGCCTAAATCTTCTGGTGAGGGAATGTTTGTCTTATCGTTCATATGATGGTTATTTAAATTATTTGAGTAGCTTATTGGCTTTGTTAATTGCCGCCACTAAGGCGTCTACATCCTGTTTGTTATTATATAGGCCAAGTGACGCTCTAGTTGTCGCGTTTACCCCAAAGAATTCCATTACTGGCATAGCGCAATGATGCCCAACTCTTACCGCAACGCCTTGATGATCTAATAAAGTGCCAAGATCAGATGCGTGTATGCCATCAATTTCAAAAGAAAGAATACTTGCCTTGTGTTGTGCTGTACCGATTATGCGTAAGCCGTCAATTTCCAGCATTTTTTCAGTTGCGTAGTTGAGTAGTTGTTCTTCATGTTGAGCAATCGCTTTCAAACCGTAACTGCTGACATAGTCGATCGCAGCTGCTAAACCAACTGCTCCAGATATATGTGGAGTCCCCGCTTCAAACTTGTATGGTAATTGATTGAATGTCGAACCGGAAAAGCTAACTGTTTCTATCATATCGCCACCCGCTTGATAAGGCGGCATAGCTTCTAATAACTCTCGTTTACCATAAAGCACGCCAATACCGGTCGGGCCGTAAAGTTTATGACTTGAGAAAGCATAAAAATCACAGTCCATAGTTTGGACATCGACCGCAGTATGCGCAATGGCTTGCGCGCCATCAACCAAAACTTTAGCGCCGACATCGTGAGCAGCGTCGATCATTTGTTTTATTGGTGCGATTGAACCAAGGGCATTAGACAGCTGTGTTATTGCTAGTAATTTCGTATTGGGGCTGAGCAATTTTTCAAATTCTGCGTAAATCAGCTCACCGCTAGAATTAATTGGAATAACTTTTAGTTTAATGCCTACCTGTTCTTCTAGTAGTTGCCAAGGAACAATATTTGAGTGATGTTCCATCGCGCTGATTAGAACTTCATCATCTTTTTTAAAACTAGCTCTTACAAAGCTATGAGCCACTAAATTGATTGATTCAGTTGTGCCGCGAGTGAAAATAATTTCAGTATCACTTGCTGCATTAATAAAGCTTTTAACCGTTGCTCGGGCTGCTTCAAACTGATCTGTTGAGCGTTGGCTTAGGCTGTGAATGCCGCGGTGAACATTGGCGTAATCGTGTTCGTATAAACGAGAAATCGCGTCGATCACACTCTGAGGTTTCTGCGTGGATGCACCATTATCAAGATAAGCCAGCGGGTGGCCAAAAATCTCTTGTTGAAGTATTGGAAAGTCAGATCGAGCCTGTTCTACATCAAATAAAGTGGGTTTAAGAGCCGTTACATTATTCATCTAGTGCGTCTCCTTCGCTAAGTAATTGGCCTGCAATCAGTGCGGTAATTTCTTCACGTACTGAATCGACTTGGATGCGATTAATCACCTCATTGGCGAAACCAATGGTCAGTAAAGCGATCGCTGATTCAAGGCTAATGCCGCGTGATCTTAAATAGAATAAAGACTTCTCATCAAGTTGCCCGACGGTTGCGCCGTGAGAGCATTTTACGTCGTCGGCATAAATTTCAAGTTGCGGTAAGGTGTCTGCTTCGGCATCACTGGACAGCAAAAGGTTGTTATTTTGCTGGTCAGCATTGGTTAGCTGTGCATCCTCGGCGACTACAATTCGTCCACGAAAAACACTTCGAGATTGATCATCTAAAATTGTTCTGTAGTATTCATCGCTAGTACAATTAGGTACTAAATGATTGACTTGAGTGTGGTTGTCGACATGCTGACGACCGTTACCTATTACCAGACCATTCATTTCAATATGTCCACCAGGTGCGGCTAAGTCGGCAATAATATCATTGCGAGTTACTAAGCCTGATAGTGCAATATTATGGTTCTTAATTTGAGTATTAGCCGCTTGATGAATAAAAACACCGCCAATATGAAAAGCATCATTAGACTCTTGTTGGAGTTTGTAGTGGTCAACATGACTATTGTTAGCGGCAATGATTTCGGTCACGGAGTTATTTAAATAGACACTACCATCAGTACCAAGATGGCGTTCAATTAACGTGCATTGTGAATTAGCGGCAGTTATTACTAGATTGCGACAATGCGAGACTTGCGCAGTGCCACTGCTTGAGATAAAAATCGCTTCTAGAGGCTCTTTTAAGGCGCTACCTTTGGGTACTATCAAGACATAACCGTCTTGGCAATAAGCACTATTTAATGCAGTGAATCCATGTTGCTCAGCCGGAATAGTACTGCCAAAGTAGTTTTTAATTAACTCGGGGGAGTCAATCAATATTTCTTTAAGACTTCTAAAGACAATCTCGCTTGGCAGCTCTGCTGTATTTGAATCAGCTGCACAAAAATGCCCATCAATAAAGACTAATCGAGGGTGCTGGATTGTTGCTAGATCTGCAGGCAGATTAGTCTTAACAGCACTCGGTGCAGACAATGAATACACATTACTTTTAAGTGCGCGCAAATTGGTATAACGCCATTGTTCATCGCGCACACCTGGCAAGCCAACTTTTTCAAAGTGTTGCAGAGCTTGTTGGCGCTGTTGGTTTAACCAATCTAGATTTTGACCACTAAAGCTGGTGTCAGAATGTTTGTCTAACCAGCTCTGTGTTTGTTCAGCTGAGATACTCATTAGCCAACCTTTTGTTCTTGGATGTTAGCCAGGTTGTCTACGCCTTCAATCCAGCTATAGCCTTTTTCTTCTAATTTTAGTGCGAGAGATTTATCACCCGATTTAACAATTTTGCCATCAGCTAGCACGTGTACGTAATCAGGTACAATGTATTCAAGTAAACGTTGGTAATGAGTGACAAGCACAATTGCACGATCTTCTGCACGCATGGTGTTCACGCCATGTGAGACAATTTTGAGTGCATCGATATCCAAGCCAGAGTCAGTTTCATCTAACAATGCTAGTGTTGGTTCCAACATAGCCATTTGTAAAATTTCATTGCGCTTTTTCTCACCGCCGGAAAAACCTTCGTTAACTGCACGTTTCAAAAATTTTGGATCCATCTCAACCAATTCGGCTTTTTTCTTAATCAGTTTTAAGAAATCACCGGCAGTCATTTCGTCTTGTCCACGGTATTTGCGAATCGAATTAATCGCAGCTTTTAACATGGCCATATTACTGACGCCAGGTATTTCAACGGGATATTGAAAGCCGAGAAAAATACCTTCACAAGCTCGTTCGTCAGCCTCTAAGTCGCTTAAATCAGTCAGTCCATCATTTGATGGGCTTAAGTATTCAACGGTGCCGGAGGTGATTTCATAGCCATCGCGACCACCAATAACATTGCTAAGAGTGCTCTTGCCAGCACCATTTGGCCCCATAATCGCATGTACTTCACCTGCTTTTACTTCCAGGCTTAGCCCTTTTAGAATCGGTGTGCCAAAGACTTCAGCGTGTAAGTCGGTGACTTTTAAAATGGTTGTCATTTTGAATTTTCTCTATTTAAAAATTTGGTCTAAGTGTTGTTTGTTAATCTGTGTATAGCCGACGGCATCTTCTATTTAGCCGACGGCACCTTCTAATGAAATATCGAGTAGTTTTTGTGCTTCTACGGCAAATTCCATGGGTAATTCACGAAAGACTTCTTTGCAAAAACCATTAACGATCATCGACACGGCGGCCTCTTCTGACAGGCCACGTTGTTTTAAATAAAACAGTTGGTCTTCAGATATTTTTGAAGTCGTGGCCTCGTGCTCAAGATTGGCACTAGGGTTGTTTACTTCCACATAAGGAAAGGTATGCGCGCCACAACGATCACCCATCAATAAGGAGTCGCATTGTGAAAAGTTACGTGCGTTATCAGCACCTTTTAATATCTTGACCAAGCCACGGTAGGTGTTTTGACCATGCCCAGCAGAAATACCTTTTGAGATAATTGTGCTCGAAGTATTTTTACCCATGTGAATCATTTTAGTGCCAGTATCGGCTTGTTGCTTATTGTGGGTCAGTGCAACTGAGTAAAACTCGCCAACAGAATGATCGCCTTGCAAGACAACGCTAGGGTACTTCCAGGTAATTGCCGAACCGGTTTCTACTTGGGTCCAGGAAATTTTAGAATGGTCGCCTTTGCAGATACCACGCTTAGTAACAAAATTATAGATGCCGCCTTTGCCATTTTCATCGCCTGGGTACCAGTTTTGTACTGTTGAATATTTTATGTTGGCATCTTTATGCGCAACTAGTTCAACGACCGCGGCGTGCAGCTGTTTTTCGTCACGCATAGGTGCCGTACAACCTTCAAGATAGCTTACATGGGCGCCTTCTTCGGCAATAATCAAAGTGCGCTCGAATTGACCAGTGTTCACTTCGTTGATACGAAAGTAAGTCGACAGCTCCATCGGGCAACGCACGCCTTTAGGAATAAAGACAAAAGAGCCATCACTAAAAACGGCTGAATTCAAAGCGGCATAATAGTTATCTTGGACTGGCACGACACTGCTGAGGTACTTTTTTATTAACTCTGGGTGTTCATGCACTGCTTCCGAGATCGGCATAAAAATAACGCCGGCCTTGGATAAGGTCTCACGAAAGGTGGTGCGTACTGAGACACTGTCGAATACCGCATCAACCGCGACATTCGCTAACATTTTTTGTTCTTCTAGAGGAATCCCCAACTTTTCATAGGTCTCCAAAATTTTAGGATCAACCTGGTCAAGGCTGTCTAACTTTGGTATTTCTTTTGGTGCTGAATAGTATGAGATCGATTGAAAATCAATTTTAGGATAATCGATATGCGCCCACTCTGGTTCCGGCATCTTCTGCCATCGGCGAAAAGCCTTAAGACGATACTCAAGCATGAACTCAGGTTCATTTTTTTTACTAGAGATCAGCCTAACGGTGTCTTCGTTGAGACCAATTGCAATCGTGTCCGATTCGACATCAGTAACGAAGCCTTCTTTGTACTCGCGCTTTACCAGCTCTTTGAGATCTTTGTTTTTTTCGTCGAGGTTTTGTTCAATAGCTTTTGACATGATTAACTACCTATATGAATTGGAATATCGCCAATTTGAGTAACGTCTTGTTGTGTTGCTTTGGTTTGTACATATCGAGATTTAACTAGATCGCTGAGCTTCTTGCTGTTGAGAAACTGAAAAAGTTCCTGACTTAAATTGCTCCACAAACTGTGAGTAAGGCAAGGATCAATATCGTTACATTTGGCGCCATTGCCGCAAGTCATATTAATTTCTTCATCAGCGGCAATTAATATGTCAGCAAGGGATATATCACTCACTGTTTGAGCAAGTCGATAGCCGCCTTTGGGGCCTCGAATAGAGTTAACCAAGCCAGCTTTGCGCAAATTTCCAAATAGTTGCTCAAGATAGGCTAATGAAATGTTTTGACGCGCGGCAATCTCAGCCAACGTAACGTGATCGATTTTAGCGTGTAGCGCTAAATCCATCATGGCAGTTACTGCATAGCGGCCTTTGGTCGTTAACTTCATCTCAACTCATCTATAATCTTGAGTAATTTACTCGGGAATGGGATTATAAGAGCTAAAATGTGATAGATCAATGAACTTGGTGATGTTTAATTTGGCTTAACTTATGCCAAATTAAATCAGTTAACGAATAATTTCTTCGAATAAATGATAGAAAATTTCTTCACCATAGCCTTCGCGAACATGAAATTTTTTATTCGGGAGTGGGGCGCAAATTTCTTTTGCGCTGGCGACTGAGATTAGTGAATCTTCATCGCCCATCCAAATATTAAAAGGAACAGTGATTTTTGTTAAGTCAAGCTTCAGCGGACTGAGTGCATAAATCGCATCTTGGGCACTGCCATTAGAATTATGTCTCTGCGACTCAGTAAAATTTAGAACTATTCGATCGATATAATCTTGATCATCTAAAATATGAATCTCATTATGTCCAGCGTATTGTTTAATCATCCTCCTGATGTATCTTTCGGTGTCAAACTTCATGCTTTTCATCCAAAGTCGAAAGGCATTTTTAGCCATGCTTTTAGACACAGTCACCATCCTAGCGCAATTATGCGCCAGTTCGCCGAGAAGCTCTTTTTCTGCTGGATGGTTAAAAAATAGCGGTGAAGTAAGAATCACTGATTGAAGTTTATCTGGGCAAGAGGCGGCATAGTCCACAGCATGGGCTGAGCCAGAAACGTTTCCTAAGAGATCAAATTTAGGTATGGCCAGTTTCTCGATGAATTCATTAAACATGTCATTCCACTGCAGCGTATAGTTTGAAACAATATCTGATTGGCCGTAGCCTGGTCGTTCAGGGACAATTATTCGTCTATTTGATTTGTGTAAGATTTCAGAATATTTATAAGGAATATGAAAACGGCTGCCGAGTTTATTATGAAAAATAACTAAAGGACGGCCATTTTTAGGCCCATAGTCACGGTAACAGATTGTATTGCCCGCGTTGAGTGTAACGAATAAATCGGTAGTTTGTTCTTGTTCATCAGAGTTTTCTACAGGCTTGGTCGGTTCAAGATACGATTCTAAGAATTGCG